>JAFGSM010000012.1 GCA_016934595.1 bacterium
AAATGAGGTTGAATCCGGAGCAGGTAAGACAAGAAACAGCATGATCTATGGTATGGTAAAAGCGGCTGTGCTTCCTGTTTTCCAATGAATGGACATGGTCCAGGATATGGAATCCTTCCTGTGTAAAATCGGCGATCACAAAAAGCCCTCCCATGCTCAAGACCTTGTATGCCTCTTTAAAGATGTGGCTTGGGTCATGGATGTGATGGATGGCATTTATCATGAAGACAGTCTGAAAGGAATCGTTATAAAAGGGCAGGGCGACACCGTCAGCCTGAATGAGGCTGACCTTTTTATCTGCACCAAATGATTGTGTATTTTGGAGTGCAAACGAGAGTTCTTCTCCAGATATATCCAGACAAATAACATGAGGACTCCATTTTGTCAGTTCCAGAGCAGTAAGCCCCTTCCCGCATCCAATCTCAAGAACCGGCGGTGAAAAAGGGGATGCCTGCTCGCAGATAAAGCGCATGGCCTTCTCTCTGTCATGTCCATGCTCCCTGTATAGAGATACCCTTTCAAGGAGCTTTCCTTTATTATCAAGCGAAATGGATTTTTTCCGGCATATCCTGCCTCCGGCCCTTTTTTCAATCATAGAGGGCCTATTTGTCACAAGGTCTTTCTGAGCAAGGCACCTGCCTGCCGCAACAAGTGGTTTCCCTTCCGCACTGGATCGCCGGTTCGTTAGAAACTCTTTGACCTGCCCCTTTGATAATCGCGTGCGTAGCCCCTAAAAGCCTTTTTACCTTCCCTTTGCACTCAGGACAGGTTTCCATAGGTTTGTCCTTCATATCTTGGCGTATTTCAAACCTGTGTCCGCACTCTTTACATTCATATTCATATGTCGGCATACCATCAACTCACCTCCTTTCCAGGTCTTGCAAATATTATTGTCATTACAGACAAATCTGTGCCTTTAAAAAACTTATGGCACCGTAAAGAGTCTGTTTCACTTCACTCAGGAATTGTCCGCAAAAAATTTAGAACTTCACGATGCTGTCGAGGAATAAAAGCTTCTGGGGCATGCATGAGTTATTTGTGGACGGCTTCTCAGTGGTCGCAGATATTCTCACCAGTCTTAAGGGTTCCTGCAAGATAAGATTCAACCAGCTTCTTTGGCTCATCGCCAGGGGCGCCTGTAACCACCTTTATGCCGTTCTGGGTGAAAAGGCTTTGTGCTCTGGATCCCATGCCACCGGCAATGATTATATTTGCGCCCTTTTCTTTTAACCATGCAGGAAGAAGTCCGGGTTGATGCTCCGGAGCCTGCACGGAATCTTGTTTCAGAATCCGTTTTGTAGAAGGATCCACATCGATCAAAGCAAATTGTTCACAATGTCCAAAATGCATCGCCAATCTATCGTTTGCCACAGGTATTGCAATTTTCATAACAGGCTTCTCCATAGTTTTTTCCTCCTCGACAGGCGGGACCTGGGATAATGTCCTTTCCAGATCATCCATGTCGGCAGATGACCCCATCTCAAGAATCGGACGTATAACACGTCCGAATGCCTTCGCCGTCTCTGTCCGGGCATAATGATACATATAAGGCTTGCCTGAATCGGAAGCATCAACGACCTGGGGGTCTATGGGTACGCTTCCCAGAAATGGCACGCCCATTTCTCTTGCCATGCGCTCCCCCCCTCCTGTTTTAAAGATCTCGGATGCCTCTCCGCAACGGGGACATATAAAACCACTCATGTTCTCCACTACGCCCAAAATGGGGATCGAGAGCTGACGGCAGAAATTTATGGATTTTCTTACATCAGTAAGCGCCAGTTCCTGGGGCGTAGTAACAATTACTGCCTGAATTCCCCCTCCTACCTCCATCAGGAGCTGAGCTACGCTAAGCGGTTCATCGCCTGTGCCTGGAGGGGAATCCACCACAAGAAAGTCCAGTTCGCCCCATACCACATCCTGAAGAAATTGTTTTATTACGCCATATTTCATAGGCCCCCTCCAGATCACAGGCTCATCCTCTCCCTGAAGTATAAAACCTATGGACATGACCTTGAGATTATCTCCATAGCCTGTTGGTGTAATCCCGAATTCCGTTGCCTCGATTTTTCTCTTCTCCAGATTCAGGAGCTTTGGAATGCTGGGCCCGTGGATATCTATGTCCAAAAGCCCAACCCTCTTTCCTGCAAGGGCAAGCGACACTGCAATATTAACGGCTACGGTGCTTTTCCCTACGCCGCCTTTCCCTGATAAAACCAGTATTTTGTTCTTTACCCTCGACATCCTCTGTCTCAGGTTTTCCCCTGAAGGGAACTGGCTCTTATCGTCCTGATTTTTCCCTGACGTATTGCATGAATCCTGATTACAACCTGATCCAGGCGTCTTATTTTCATTGCTCATAAATTTCCTCCAAATAATCCGGTCTCATAATCACTCAAGAATTGCACAAGTTACACTCAAACCCTCATGCCCAGTGGCTATCTACATCACATTCTTCGTTTGGCTTTAATTCCCCCTTTTTGAATTTATCAACGGCATCCTCGACAGTACCTTCCATGCCTGTTACTACCTTTATCCCATTTGCGGTCAAACTTCTGAATGCCTTTGGCCCGCAATGGCCTGTCAAAAGGTACTCAGCCCCTGTGCGGGCAACATTTTCAGCGGCCTGAATTCCGGCGCCCTGGATAGCGTTTAAATTTTGGCTATTGTCTATTGCCTCCCAATCATCTGTCATTGTATCATAAAGGATAAAATGCTTAGCCCTTCCAAAACGCGGATCTACTTTGCCCTTCAGGTCTTCTGACTGGCTTGTGATTATAATCTTCATAAGATTCTCCTTTTCGTCTTAAAATCGTTTATGATTTTCATCCTCCTTTGTGCCAATTTTATTGGCATGGTTGTTTCATTTGAAAATCCTGAATTACGGCTTTCGACGGAATGACTAAGGTGGAAATAATAACTCATTGCCATTTATAAGCCTATTTTCCCATAATATATTGAGTAGTTGTTTATTTATCTTTGACGTAAGTTGCCGCAATGTCCTCCCCTCCGCTTTCTTCTTCTGCAGCATCCTGGCATCATGAACTGTTTTTCCTTTAACCTTCCTGATAGATAGGCATGTGTGACTTCATCGATCTGACCGACAATACCGGGGAACACCTTGATTCCCGAAAGGGTCAGCATTCTATGAAGTGGCAGACTGATGCCTGCGCAGATAAGTATATCTGTATTCGCCTTTTTCAGCCTTTCCACCCGGTCTTGTAAATCCAGTGCGGAAAGGTCTATTTCCTCCCTGCCATTTTCCTTGCTGTTTTCTATTTCGATCACCATGGCCATGGTCGAAAAATCAAATACGGGCGAAACGCGAAAACGATATACAGGTATGGCTATTCGCATATTAAAATCTCTAAAAACACTGTAAGCTCATTTTGACATTTTGAGCGCTATATATTACGGCAATTAACCAATATGGCAATCATATATCGGATAAAAATTTTTAAACCGAGATTTCTGCAATAGAATTTTCACTTCATTATCCTATAGAGCAAAACCTGTGCCATGCTAAAGGGCATGGGGAAAAATCTATATCTATTTGCAAAGATAAAAAATGTCATGATTGTTAGTCTCAAAATCATGCGTTTTCATCGGGTGAAAACTGCCTCTATAAAAGAAGCGATGGGAACAAGATGCATCTCTATAAAATGTCATTTTATATCGCTTTATATCGCGCTCTACTTCTAAAAACTCATGCCTCAATATTTGGCGGCCTTTTAACCCATCATTAAATATGATTGTCATGTTTATGGATGCCAAACCTGATTATCTTTCTGCGGAGGGTGTTTTTGTCGATGCCAAGTTCCCTGGCGGTTGCCACAGTGCGCCAGTCATTTCTCTCGAGGGCAGCCATTATAGCCTGTGCCTCGATTTCATTCAATTTAAGGCCCGTTGAAATCTTTTCCAATGCCCCTTTATGCCTCAGGTGTTCTGGCAGATGTTCCGGCATGATAAGGGTTTGCCGGCAGAGGATAAACGCATGTTCAAGGGCGTTTTCGAGTTCCCTGACATTTCCTGGCCAATCATACTGCATAAGAATGGCCATCGCCTGATCAGATACCCCCATTATGTTTTTGCCCATGAGACGGTTAAAATGCTCGATAAAGTGCTCAACAAGAAGGGGGATGTCCTCCTTTCTTTCTTTTAGGGGGGGGATAAAAAACCGGATCACGTTTATCCTGTAATACAGGTCTTCCCTGAAACGTCCTGAACTTACTTCATCCTTCAAACTCTTATTGGTGGCGGCAATCACGCGCACATTCGCCTTTACTGTCCCAGTCCCGCCTAATGGCTCATATTGGCCATTCTGCAGAACCCTTAAAAGCCGCACCTGAAGAGCTTGAGAGATATCCCCAATCTCATCCAGAAAGATAGTGCCCCCCTCGGCAAGGGCAAACCTGCCTGGCTTGTCCTTCTTTGCATCGGTGAATGCCCCTGCCTTGTATCCAAATAACTCTGATTCGAGCAAGGTGTCAGGCAATGCCGCGCAATTTATTATAACAAAAGGGTTTTTTGAACGGGGGCTTAAACGGTGTACCGCATGTGCAAAAAGCTCCTTGCCTGTGCCGCTTGCGCCCTCGATCAGCACAGTGCTTTCGCTTTGAGCCACCTGGGGGAGTATGGCGAAAAGCTTCTGCATGGCATGGTTACGGCTTATGATATCCGACATAGTATACTGATGCCGCAACTCTTTGCGCAGCTCCATCACCTGTCTGAGGTCCCTGAATGTCTCCACCCCTCCGATTATATCTCCCTTTTTGTCCTTCAAAAGGGCTGTGCTGACGCTGATCGGCGTCTGTTCACCATCCGAGCGGATAATTGAAACAGGCTCATTCACAACAGGCCGGCCTGTCTTCATAGTCCTTCTCAAGGCGCAATCGTTCTCACATATATTCGCCCTGAACACCTCGCAACATGGCCTGCCTATAGCCTCATCCCTGGGAACCCCTGTTATCAATTCGGATGCGTGATTAAAGGATGTAATCCGCCACTCGAGGTCAACTGTAAAGACACCATCCGCAATGCTGTCAAGGATGACATCGCGGCACAAATGAGTATCTTTGCCCTTTTTATCTTTTGATGTATTCATAATTGAGAATGAGTATAACACTCTGTAATTATAGTAGTCAAAAAGGGAGGCATTTGATAAAGGGGAGGTATTTGGTAAATATTTTGAAGGAGGGATTTTTTTATGGCAAGATACCCGGATCTTTTATGGCAAACCCTCATGCCGCTTTGCGGCAATACAAAGCATAAAGACCTTTTTCGGAATAAAATATCCGCGGGATTGTGTTGACATCCAAGGTGGAAAATGATAAAAATGATCTACTTTGAACGGAACTTATTTAATTAAAGAAGCATGCTCTTCATATAAAATAATATGTTTTAAATAAAATGCCGGGGTGGCGGAATTGGTAGACGCAAGGGACTTAAAATCCCTCGGTGCTTGTCAC
>JAFGSM010000128.1 GCA_016934595.1 bacterium
AAATAATATTCGATTTCACAGATAGTCTAAAATGCGATAGAGAGCCCATAAATCTATACCAATTATCGAGTTTCCAAATTTCTGATCACAATATTTCAGGCTGTGACCTAATACAACCATAATAATCATAACAATGTTTGTAGAAAGGGGGTTGAAAATTGAAGGCTCTAGGACGTCAAGTATTGGTAGAATTTTTTGATTGTGACAGTCAGATATTAAATGATGTGGACGCAATAAAAATGTTTATGCAAGAGGCTACCGCCATAAGTCAGGCCCATATAGTCCAAAGCGTCTTTCACCTGTTCAACCCTCATGGCGTGAGCGGAGTAGTGGTTATTGCAGAATCGCATTTTGCCATACACACATGGCCTGAATATGGCTATGCCGCTGTTGATCTTTTTACCTGCGGGGAACAGGTTGATCCCTGGAAGGCCATGGAATATCTTAAAAAATGCCTAAAATCTTCAAAAGCTAAAACAATAGAGATGAAACGCGGGCAACTGGATACACAAGGGAAAGAGCTTTATTATAAACCGCCTGTTATAGACTTTGCCCCTAACCCTGTTTTATTTGATGTGGCTGGTTGTAAAAAATGAATCGCGATCTGACTTATGTCCCAAGGTATTATTTTTTTGCCAAAGGTTCATCCGAAGGCAACACACCGCTTAATGCATTTGATGGCGCTTTAATCGATGCAGGGGTTGGAAATTTTAACCTGGTAAAGGTAAGCAGCATTATCCCGCCTAACTGTCAGGAAGGAAAGGGCATCGTAATACCCGCAGGGTCCCTTGTGCCTACTGCTTACGCATCTATTATCAGCGATATCCCCGGCGAGATTATATCGGCGGCGGTCGCTATAGCCTTGCCTAAGAAGAAAGATGTGCCAGGGCTGATTATGGAGTATTCGGCAAGGGGTCACAAAGAGGAAATAGAGTCCATCGTAAGGAATATGGCCAAGGACGGTATGGCGAAGCGTAATACCCAGATAGCTAAAATCATAAGTGATTCTGTCGAATCTAAAGTAAAGCATATAGGCGCCGCTTTTGCCTCGGTAATGCTCTGGTATTAAAGAAGAGCAATCCCGCACTTGAGGTTGATTTTACTTTTTTCGAAGGGATTATTTTATTTTTATAACGATTATTTTATTTATATGGAACTATGGTTTACAGAAAAGCATAGCCCAAACATTGGACTAACATTAAAGATTAAGCGCTGTATCTTTCACAAAAAGACATCCTGTCAGCAATTGGACATACTGGAAAGCCTTGATTATGGCAAGATACTGCTCCTTGATGGTCTGGTAATGATCACGGAAAGGGATGAGTTTGTCTACCATGAGATGATCACCCACGTACCCATAACAGCCCATCCTGATCCAAAATCTATCCTTATCATTGGCGGTGGAGATGGTGGAACGGTCAGGGAATGCCTAAAACATGCGGGATTGGAGAGGATAGACCTTGTGGAAATAGATGGAGAGGTCATTGACGCTTGTAAGAAATTTTTTCCTGAGGTAAGTCAGGGTTTAAACGATCCAAAGGTCAAAATCAGGGTTGAGGACGGAATAAAATTCATTAAAGGCCAGCATAAAAATTATGACATAATCATCATCGATTCAACGGATCCTATTGGCCCTGCTGTTGGATTGTTCGAGAAAACATTTTATCAAGATGTTTTCAATGCACTGAACACAGACGGGATTGTCGTGACCCAAAGCGGATCCCCATTCCAAAGCACCGAAACATGGTTAAATATCTTTAAAAATCTGTCCTCTATATTCCCAAAAACCTCTTCATATCTGGCTTTTATACCTACCTATCCCTCCGGCCTTTGGAGTTTTGTCTTAGCATCCAAAACTGCCCATCCCATTAAGGACATGAGATATGATTATGCAAGGCAATTGGGCGCCAGGACTAAATATTATAATCATGCAATACATAAAAGCGCCTTTAGCCTTCCCAACTTCCTTAGCACCCAATTAACCTCCAATGGCCAAACATACATTGACCACCTCCATGAATGAAGATGTATTTTCACGGTAAACACCCATGCCGCTTTCTATCGGCACCACGAATCATGAAAATAGAAGCTATTTTCGGAATAAACAGCCTATAACAAAAAATGCGCCCAAATTTTGTCAATCCTACATTCATGGGGCTTCAAACCCCATATAATCAAGCGAAGGCAGTCTTAATTGGCTGTACTATGGACGACACATCATCATTCAGGCCAGGTTCGAGATTTGCGCCCAATAACATAAGATGTAATTCAATAGCTATCGAGTCATACAGCCCAGCCCTCGGTTCTGATCTGGAAGATATCCCAATAGCAGACTTGGGGGATATTGACCTGCCTTGCGGTAAAAAAGAAAGATCCCTGGATAAAATAGCCCAGACAGCAGGAGATATTTTGGCAGACAAAAAGTTTCTTGTAGCAATAGGGGGCGAACATCTCATTAGCCTCCCCTTGATCACAGAGCAAAATAAAATCCACCATTCCCTGAATGTTATTCATCTGGACGCACATTCTGATTTAAGGGACGAATACCAGGGCGAAACTCTATCCCATGCCACTGTTATGAAAAGGGTCATGGAAATAATCGGACCCAAAAACCTTTACCAAATAGGCATACGGTCGGGGACAAAAAATGAATTCGATCTTATGAATGACATGGGCAGCTTATACGGATACGAAGAACAAGACCTTGCCCGCATGAAATATTCTGTAGGTACCTCTCCGTGTTATATATCCCTCGATCTCGACATCCTTGATCCAGGGATATTCCCCGCGACCGGTACACCTGAGCCGGGAGGGATCAATTTCAATCAGCTTATAAATATCCTTTACTATATGAAAGACCTTAACGTGATTGGAATCGATGTCGTGGAATATAATCCTCTGCTGGATCTTTGCGGTCAATGTTCTATTATTGCCGCGAAATTGATCAGAGAGATGATACTCGTGTTTTACAGGCAAGCGGATGTGGCATATCCAAACCAGCGTTAGCGGGCTTGGATATGCCTAAAGAGGATTAGAAAGAATCAAAGGATTCAAGACGTTTTGAGGAAGGGATAGGCTTTTCTTTGAATTTACAGTCAATTCCCTTTCAGCTTCATGATAAGTAACATACTCCCACTGGTTCTCACTTTTTAATATCTTATCAACCAGCATGGCATGCAAACTATGGCCCGCCCTATATGCCACTAAGTGCCCGACTATGGGATACCCGAGTAGATAAATATCTCCCATTGCATCTATAATCTTATGGCATACAAATTCATCCCGGTATCTCAATTTTCCATTTAATATCCTGTAATCATCAATTACAACGGCATTGTCCAGTGAACCACCCTTTGCAAGCCCATTTTTTCGCAGTGTCTTTATTTCACTGAGGAATCCAAAGGTTCTCGCCCTGGAGATTTTTTTAATAAAATTCTCTCCGGTGCATACATATGAGGCGCTCTGAGAGCCAATAACAGGATGATTAAAGGAAATTGAATAGGAAATCCTGAATTGGTCGTCAGGCAACACCCTGACAAACTTGTCTTTGTCCCCTACATGAATCGTCCGTTTTATTTTCAGATATTTCCTTGGGCAATCCTGGATTATAATCCCAGCCTCGTGAATCAAGAATATAAAAGGGACCGCGCTGCCATCCATTATCGGGATTTCTGTGGAATCGATCTCCACAATTAAATTATCGATACCTAATCCCATCAAGGCTGCCAGGATGTGCTCCACTGTTTGAACTTTATAACCGTTTTTCCTTAGGGTTGTTGCATAATTCACATTTATTAGATTCTCAAACCTCGCTTCTATAAGGCATTTCTCATCAATATCTACCCTCTTAAAGACTATTCCGGTATCCGGAGGGGCAGGTCTCAGAGTCATTCTCACCTTCTTCCCGCTATGTAAACCTATACCAGAACACCCTATACTCGTTTTGATAGTCTGTTGCCAAATCATAATCTATTTTTTTCCCTTTTTTTGCTTTTTTGTTTAATCTATTTTAACTGCTCAATATGTCATGGGAAACAAGGCTTCTAAATGGCAATGAGTCGCTATTTCCACAGGATATTGAGCAGTTAAAATCTATTTTATTTTTTTCGTCTGAAAATCCCTTCTGGATATTTTCATTCCCCTTTGTGAATCGAAGATTCATGGGCGTTTCATTTTTGTGAATGCATGTCCATTTTGGATGATGCCCTACATATACATTGCAATCTCAGTACCATTTCTGCCGGTTATCTATCAATATATATAAAATTATTGATTTTATTGATATTAGACATGCATGACCTGATAATTAATATCATCCGTATATTGATAAAATCAAACCCAAATACCCTATTTATGGGTATCAAATTATATCTTCATTAATTTCAAAGCTTTATGCTGTATAATAAAGTATACACCTATCTTCTTGGCCACTCATATCTCTTCCTTATAATCGCAGTTTTTGCTCCCGCAAGAACGTGAAGGCTTCTTGCCGCCGGATTCCTGCATAACAGGATAACCGCATTTGGGGCACGGAGAGAGAACAGGTTTTCCCCAGATGGCATAATCGCAATCCGGGTATCTGCTGCAACTATAAAACAACCTGCCCTGTCTTGTGCGCCTTTCTGTCAATTCCCCCCCACAACCCTCCTGAGGGCACTTAATCCCCAGTGTAAGCGGCTTGATATGTTTACATTTCGGATAGTTGGAACACGCCAGGAATCGTCCGTACTTCCCGTTCTTTACAACCATGGAAGAACCACATTTTTCACATTTCTGTTCAGTGACGTTTTCCTCTTTCCGGTCCTGCTCCTGACCCTTAAGCGGCATTATATTATTACACTCGGGATAGCCGCTGCACCCCAGAAACGGACCATAACGGCCATTCCTTATCACCATATCCCTGCCGCACTTATCACATTTTTGATCAGCTGTTTTTGGCTCGTTTATAACTATCCTTCCTTCTTCTGTCCTCTCAAATTCTTTGGTATTTTTACACTTTGGATATGCCGAGCAGGCAAGGAATTTGCCATTCCGTCCCCATTTAATTACCATTGACTGACCACACAAATCACAGATCAAATCGGTTTTAACCCCTTCCTTTTTTATGTTTTTCATCCCATTTTTCGCCTTTTCCAGTGCAAGACGGAAGGCATCATAGAAGACATCAAGCGTCCCTAACCAGTCCTCCTTACCATCTTCTATCTTGTCAAGACGGTCCTCCATCATTGCAGTGAATTGAACATTCAAAACCTGAGGAAAATTCTCAACAAGCAGATCGGTTATAATAAAACCCAGCTCAGTTGGATAAAGCTGCCTTTCCTTGCTGACCACATATTCCCTGTCAACGATTGTGCCAAGTATGGTTGCATAGGTGCTGGGCCTTCCAATACCCTTCTCTTCGAGTTCCCTTATAAGTGTGGCCTCGCTATATCTGGGCGGAGGTTGTGTAAAGTGCTGCTTTGGGATTAACTCTTCGAGTTTCAGGCTCTCACCCTCCTTGAGGGGTGGCAGAGCCTTTGTGTCCTCCTTGTCCTGGCCGTCTTCCTCGTCTTGAATCATACGTTTTGTTTTGCTCTGATAAAGCCTCAGATAACCATCAAATCTCATAACCGAACCGGTTGCCCTAAACATATATTCACCTGCCTTTATATCAATGGTGTTTATATCGAATAAGGCATCCGATATCTGACATGCCAAAAATCTTTTCCATATCAAAGAATATATACAAAATTCATCAGGTGTAAGAAATCTCCTGACAGATTCCGGTTCCCTACTGACAGATGTAGGCCGTATGGCCTCATGCGCCTCCTGCGCGGTTTTTCTGCTTTTATATACCCTGGGGGCGGAGGGACAATACTCAGACCCGAAGTTCCCAACAATATAATCCCTTGCCTCATTTATCGCCTCAACAGCCAGCCTTGTCGAGTCCGTCCTCATATATGTAATCATGCCTACAGAGCCGGCCTCGCCTAAGTCCTTTCCTTCGTAAAGCCTTTGAGCGATGAGCATGGTTTTTTTTGCAGGGAAACGGTATAACCTGGATGCCTCCTGCTGTAAAGTGCTGGTGATAAAAGGAGGCAAAGGGCGCCTTTTCTGATCCTTCTTGACTATTTTTTTGACCTGATATAGCTCGCCCTTTATGGCATCCAGTATAGCATCGGCATGAGATTTATCAGGGATTGTAATCTTTTTTCCCTTGTATTGATGGAGCTTCGCAAAAAACTGGGGAGGCGTATCTCCCTCCAAAGAAGCTGTGATCGTCCAATACTCCTGCGGTTCAAAGGCTGTTATCTCCCTTTCTCTCTCACATATAAGCCTCACCGCCACAGATTGAACACGGCCTGCGCTGAGCCCCCATTTGACCTTTTCCCAAAGGATGGGGCTTATTTGATAACCGACCAGACGATCCATGATACGCCTTGTCTGTTGAGCATTTACCTTGTCTATATCTATCCTGCCAGGTTTCTCGAGCCCCATTTTTACCGCGCTTTTTGTAATCTCATTAAACAATACCCTGTAAATCCTGTCTTTGTCGACATCCAGCTCATTTGCGATATGCCAGCTTATTGCCTCTCCTTCCCTGTCAGGGTCTGGAGCAAGAAATATCTTTTCCGCCCCCTCGGCTATTTTCTTGATCTCATTCAATACCTTTGCCTTGCCATGTATAGTTATGTATTCAGGCTTAAATCCATTGTTTACATCTACGCCAAGCCTTTTCTGGGGGAGGTCTTTTACATGACCGACAGATGCCTTTATCATATAATCCGAGCTGAGAAATTTCTTAAGTGTCCTAACCTTTGTTGGAGACTCGACAATGATTAGCGATTTTGCCATATCAAAATTTCCTATAATGCATTACCCCTGGTCAATTACAGGGTATTTTAGATTTGTATTTTTCATAATGAAATCAATAAGTAAGCGGTCTTTGGCTAAACCCTGGCATATATGTTGCCAGGAAGTTGCCTGATTATACCTTCCATTTCCAACTTAATCAATCTGCTCAACAACTCTTGGGCAGGCATCCCTGTCTTCTCGATCAGGCTGTCTATATGTGCGGGCCCGTCAATCAGCTCTTTCAATATAGGGTCAAGGTTGGTATCTGCCCTGCTTGGCAAATCTTTTATATCCAATCCTTTCCCATTCAGGTTTTTAAACAATACAGGCCCCAAATGGGGCCCCAATTCCTCAAAAATGTCTTCCACATCTTCAACCAATTTTGCCCCTTGCTTTATCAGCCCATTCGTACCCTTGCTCGCCCACGAGTTGATCGGACCTGGCACTGCAAAAACTTCTCTGCCCTGCTCCAGGGCGAGCCTGGCTGTAATAAGCGCCCCGCTGATTTCCCCTGCCTCCACAACCAGGGTGCCTAAAGTCATGCCGCTTATTATCCGGTTTCTTAAGGGAAAGTTCTGTTTAAAAGGCGCTGTGCCCAATGGAAACTCTGAGATCACTGCACCGCTCGAGGCTATGGCATCCATCAAAGATTTGTTCTCAGGAGGATATATAATATCCAGGCCGCTTCCCATCACCGCAATTGTGCTTCCCCGGGCCTGAAGGGCGCCTCTATGAGCCATTGTATCAATGCCCCTTGCCATGCCGCTTATAATGGTGATGCCGTGCCCAGCTAATTTGGCGGCCAGGTCCCGCGCCATTGACTTGCCATAAATGGTTGAACGGCGGGACCCGACTATTGCCAGGCTGATTTTATGCTCAGGGCGCAAACTCCCCTTTATATATAAAACCAGGGGGGGATCGAAGATGCTTTTGAGGGACTCAGGATATCCTGGGTCATCCAAGGTTATAAAATCGAGCCCATGCCTCGCCAGCGATTCTTGTTCTGTATTTAATGCCTTTACAAGATCGAAAGATGCTATCCTGCCAGATAGTTCGGGTCCGACCCCTTCAATCCGGCTTAATTCGTCTGCAGAGGTTTTGAATATCCTGTCTGCCGAGCCAAAGGCATCTTTAAGCCTGCGGCCCAAAACACTTCCTATGCCTGGGACAAGATTCAAAGATAGATATGAAAGCCTTGTATCCATATTATATTCCAGATTAAACACCGTTTAGATATCATCATTATATTTTTTTATCATCAATGCTGTCAATAATCTCAATCTTGTCACTGCTCAATATCCTGTTGAAAAAATAACTCATTGCCATTTTGAAGCCTATTTTTCCATAACATATCGAACAATTACTCAATCTTCAAAAACGGTTTATGACTTCCTTTAAGGATTGCCTATCTTTTGGGACATCTTGATTTACCTTGACTTTTAGACAAGTTATCTATAGAATTTTCTCATTATTTGTGCGTTTGACGACCAATCATGATGGCCTCGTAAAAAGTCTAAATCGGTCAAAAATATCAGTATGATATTATAAATTTAGTGTATATTTTATTAATATATCGGTAACTTTAAAGCATTAAAAAATACTTTTTACGAGACCATCAATCATAAGTTACCATACCATATTATATCGGCAATACACTGTGAAAAGATATAAAATATTGATAGTAGACAATGATAAATCCGTGGCCAATGCCCTTAAGAGATCTTTATGGCAGGAAGGGTACAGGATATTAACGGCCAATAGCGGCACTGAGGCATTATCAAAAATGGAAACATTAAATTGCCAGCTTGTCCTGGCTGATCAGAAAATGCCCAACATGACAGGTATTGAACTTCTATCCCAGATTAAGGAAAAGTACCCTGACACTATAAAAATACTTATAACCGCACAGGTCGATCTGGATGACATCGCCAAGGATATCGAAAAAAACGGGATATTTGAACTTATAACTAAACCCTGGGATCCTGAAGAATTGAAAAACGTGATACGCAAAGGGCTTGAAAGATATGATCAGATCACCATGGGAAAGTCGCCATAAGCCAATGGCTTCACCTTCACAATATACAAACAATCATCAAATTATAGAAGGGATGGAGACATCCGGCGACAAACCGTCCATATCTATTAAGACTGCTTTTTCTATTTCTGTGATCGGCCTCGTTTTATTTATCTCCTTGAGTTTCTGTGTCTTTTTTCTGCGCCTTCACAAAAACACGACAGATCATTACATGCGTTCAAAGTCCTCATTTGCAATACGCATTTTGAGCACGGAAGCCGCACCTCATATCATAAAACACGAGACCGATTATATAAGGTGGCATGTCAGCAGCCTGATTTCCGATCAGGACATCCTTTATGCCGCAATATACACACCGAAGGGAGAAGTTATCGCAGAAGCCTATCAAAACTGTTCAACATCCTTACCCAGTATCGATATCGCAGGCATACATGAAACAGGGCCTTCCTTTTCCCTCCTGAAAGACCGTCATGGAAGGCAGACCGGATACGATGTTTCTATGCGTATAACTTCTCAAAACGAGTGGATAGGGACAAGCAGGATCATTGTATCCTTTAAGGATGCAGAAAAGGGCCTCGCCCATATAAGGCGCAAGATAATTATACTCCTTGCACTTATTACATTATTAGGGGCAACAATCGGGATTATCATATCCAGCTTTATCACAAAACCTATTTTAAACCTTGTCAAGGCCGAAGACAGGATTGCCAAAGGAGATTTCATGGTCAATGTCCCTATTCAGTCACGCACTGAGATAGGCATGCTGGCAAAATCATTTAACAACATGGTCTTAAACATCCACCGGTACAGGGATAGAATCATCAATCAAAGCAACGAGCTCAAGGCAGTCATTGACAGCATGGGGAGCGGCCTGTTCACCGTAGATAAGGAGTGGAAAATCACCTCCTTCAATAAGGCTGCCGAAAAAATCACTGGATATCGGGCGGAAGAGGTAATAGGAAAAACTTGCGAACAGGTATTTCAGAGCGAAGCGTGCCATACAGAATGTCCCCTCGAAAGCTCTCTCAAGGAAGGAAGCTCAATCTTAAGCAACGATTTTTGTATAAAGGGAAAAAATACATCAAAGATACCTATAAGTGCAAGCACTTCCCCTCTTAAGAATGAAGCGGGAGAAATCATCGGAGGGGTAGAGGTTTTCAAGGACCTGACAGAGGTCAAGGAACTTCAAAAACAGCTTATACAGGCGGACAAGATGGCTGCACTAGGCCAGATGATCTCAGGCATAGCCCATGATATCAACAATCCGACAGGTGTAATACACAGCAATATAATCTCCCTTTCGGAATATATATCAGTAATAAAGGAGCTGTTTTTAAAATATCGCGGCCTGGCGCAAAATCCTTCCATATTCAAAGATCAAAGCATTTTGGACACATTTTCAGATATCAGGGAGTATGAAGAGCATCACGATATAGATTATATAATGGAGGATCTATATTGCCTTGTGGAAGAGAGCAAGGAGGCAGCGGGAAGAATAACGCATATTATAAAAGATCTAAGGGATTTCATACATATCGATGTAGGCCAGCTTCAATTAGCCGACCTGAACCAAAGGCTGGATGTATCCCTGAACCTGGTCAAATTTGACACCAATATCAAGGTTATAAAAGAATATGCCCCGATCCCCCCTGTTTATATAAATGTTCAACAAATCGACCAGGTATTCACCAATATCATACTGAACGCAGTTCAAGCGCTGGGCAACAGGGGGGAAATACGGATCAAAACCAGCCTTGCAGATGACAGTCACGTCAAGGTTGCCATAAAAGATAATGGGCCAGGCATATCCGAGGATATCATTTCAAAGGTATTCGATCCCTTTTTCACTACCAAAGAGATCGGCCAGGGAACGGGCCTCGGGCTCAGTATATGCTATAAGGTTGTATCCAAGCACGAGGGAAAAATCTGGGTTGAGAGTGAACCAGGCAAAGGAGCAGAATTTTTTATAGAACTCCCTGTGAACTTTAGGCATTAGTCATCCCCTTATTTGTAAATCAAATGGCTAAGGCCATATTCAGATTCAATCTCTTTTCACGCCCTGGGATGAAAACGCTCATAAATCCTCTTGACCCTGTCCAGGCCGACATGGGTGTATATCTGTGTAGTCGAGATATCGGCATGTCCTAGAAGGGTCTGGACAATCCTGAGATCCGCCCCATTCTCAAGCAGGTGGGTTGCAAACGAATGACGCAATGTATGAGGGGTCACATTATGGGAAAGCCCCGCCTGAACGGCATAATTTTTTAGGATCTTCCATGCCCCTTGCCGTGTCATTTTGCCGCCTTTGCGTGTCAAAATAAGGTAATCCTCCTCTTCCTTGCCTTTCGACAATTCGGGCCTTGCAGATTTTAGATACTCCTCCAGCCAACTTAAAGCCAAGCGGCCAATCGGGATCACTCTCTGCTTAGCGCCCTTTCCTGTACAAATGCAGAAACCTGATTGGAGATTTACGGCATTAAAACTTAGGTCCAATATCTCTGAAATCCTCATTCCCGTAGCATAAAGGAGTTCAAGCAGGGTTTTGTCTCTCACTCCCAAAATGGTTTTTACGTCCGGCCGTGACAACAGGTCTTCGACCTGTGAATATGACAAGACCGTCGGGATGCGTTTCCATATCTTCGGAGTAGACATCATGTGCGATGGATTATTGATAACAAACCCTTTTTTAAATAAAAACGAATAGAAGTGTCGTATTGAAGCAAGGTGGCGCGCCCTTGTCCTGGCAGAAAGGTTTTGCCTCTTCAAAGAGTCAAAATGCCCCAGTATGTGTGTTGCTGTTGAATCATTTATCTGCCTTATCCCCTGTGAATTAAGATACTGAAGATAAGACCTCAGGTCCCTGTCATATGATTCAATGGTATTTTCCGCAAGCCCCTTCTCTATAACCAAATAGGTCAGAAAATGATCAAGCAGCCTTTCCATAGATATCCATCAAATGAATCACTTATTAAAAAATAGCCCCTTTTTCTCAACGCCTAACCTGGAAGGGTTTCCATGCCCTGGAAGCAAAATGAGCTCATCCGGAAGCGGCCAAAGACGTTCCCTCATGGAATGGACAAGCGCGCTATAATCCCCCCCAGGAAGGTCTGTGCGGCCGATCCCTGCATTAAAAAGGGTATCTCCGGAAAAAAGATAGGGCAAAATCAAAAGACAGATACTCCCAGGGGTATGTCCAGGTGTATGAATAACCTCGATCACATATGGGCCTATTTTGATCTTATCGCCGTCTTCAAGCCCAACGTCAGGGTTGAAAGGTTCAAACCCCTCTCCCAGAAAACCCTCCAAAAATGGATCTGGCATATTAAAAAAAGGGATGTCCTTTGTATGGCAGGCCACCTCAATGCCCCACCTTTTTCTCATAACTGGTATAGCCATTATATGATCAAGGTGGCCATGGGTCGCAATGATCAGCTTGGGTTTAAAGGAATGGCTTTCGATAAACTGGACAACCTCTCCATGACAGCCGCCTGGATCGATAAGGACAAAATCATTCTCCGGAAGGCTTCCAATAAGATAACAATTTACCCCCAGAGGCCCGCAGGCCCAGTTTTTGATAAATATATCTTTTTTATCCTGTTTATCCTGCTCACTTTTATCAGACATGCCTTCTCCTGATTATTCTGTTTTCAATTCCTGCCTTTTTATATTAGACGCCCCTGATCGGACAATCAAGTATAATGGTAACAGGCCCTTGATTGGCTATCCTTACCAGCATATGAGCCTGAAAACGGCCTGTAGCCACTTTGATACCGGACATTTTGGACAGGTCAACAAAATGGTTGTATAGCCTCCTTGCATCATCTGGAGACGCTGCTAAATCAAATCCTGGTCTCCTGCCCTTGCTGCAATCCGCATAAAGGGTAAACTGGGAAACGATAAGCAATTCTCCCCCTACATCAAGCAAAGACTGGTCGAATCTTCCTGCATCGTCCTCGAAAATTCTAAGGTTCTTGATCTTTTCAATAAGACAGGCTGCATCCTCCTCGGTATCACCTTTCCCAATACCGAGCAAAACAACCAGCCCTTTGTCAATCCTGCTAATGACATCGCCTTCTATCTCTACCGAGGCATTATCCACGCGCTGGACAACGGCCTTCATCCATCCCTCCTCATCTACTTCATATATCCCTCTAAACTCAAAAGGACCCTTTTCCATATACCGCCTGATGAAAAACCTCTCAGAGCCCCGTTCTTCCCTATGACCCTATGACATGGCAGCAGAATAGGCCAAGGGTTATTTTTCAATGCCTGGCCTACAGCCCTTGCAGCTCCCGGCCTTCCGATCCTCAATGCAAGGTCAAAGTAGCTTATGGTACTGCCATACGGGATGCGTCTCAAACATCTCCAGACATCCTTCTGAAATCCCGAAAACCCTTTCGGAACTAATGGATAAACATCAAAATCCATGATCTTGCCCCTGAAATATTCACCCAACTCTTGTACAAGCATACTCCCAGACGGATGAGGCCCTATAGCCTTTATGCTTACACAGGGAATCAACCCCGCAATCGAATCATATTTATTAATATCTCCAGTTAAAAGGGGCAGTTTAACAGATAATACCCCTTCATCATTCGTATATACTATAACAGCTTCCATAAGATACAAGTTAGAACGGAAAGTTATACCCTGCAATTCCCAATTCATCCTTCATCGTGTTTATCTCCTCCTGAAGCCTTTTGTTTATTGGGGCGCCCTTAGTTTTTCGCTCCAGCCAGGCAAGGTACTCTTTTTCCCCTGCTGTATAAATCCTGTTACTGCCAGGCATCTTCCGGGATGCACGTATGGTCCTCAAAATATCACCAGCGGTTTTCTTGAATGATTCCAGATCTGTAAAATGTGATATATTTATCGCAATGAAAAAATGACCCAAACGGTGCGGAACCTTTCTCCCGTCCTCAGTCCCTGAAAGCATCTTTAGAAAACTGCCGCCCTGAAGGGCAGCAGAAAGTATCTCTACGACAGCTGCATACCCGTATCCCTTGTATCCTGCTGTTTTTTCCCCGATGCCCCCGAGGGGTGTCAAGGCTGCCTTATAGTTCGTTAAATCCTCCAATATCCTATGCGCATCCGTTATGGCATTGCCTTTATCGTCAATTACCCAGCCTTCGGGTATATGTTTCCCGGCCCTGTCATATACTTCTATCTTGCCCCTCTGAGTCAGGGATGTTGCGCAATCAAGCACAAAAGGGAATTCTTCATCAGTAGGGATACCAAAGGCCAGAGGGTTTGTCCCCAAAATATTCTCCACACCAAATGTAGGGGCAACAGATGGCCTGGCATTTGTTCCTGTAATCCCTATCATACCTGATCTGACAGCCATCAGTGAATAATAGCCCGCTATTCCATAATGATTTGAATTCCTCACGGCAGTCATCCCAATCCCTATTTTTTCAGCCTTTTCTATGGCTATATCCATCGACTTTTTGGAGATTACGTGCCCCATGCCATTATGCCCATCTATGACGGCTGTTGCAGGCCCTTGTTTTATCACCTCAAACATCGTGACAGGTGATTGGATCCCTGCTCTTACCCTGTCATAATAAATCCCCTTCAAACGGGCAATGCCGTGAGAGTCTATCCCCCTTTTATCTGCCTTGATCAAGACGTTTGCACAAATCCTGGCGTCTTCCTCGGGCACATCTATACCCTTGAAAACATCGATCATAAATCTTTCCAGGGTATCAAAATCAACCCATACAATCTCTTCCAGCACGAAGCCCCCCTTTAAGCCTGAACCTTAACAGTTCATCTTACCACGGAGGATCTTAGAGCACGGAGTTATCTCTAATGCCTCTATGGATTTTTATTTTTCTCTAAGCTTCTTTCTAAAAAGGTTCATTGCTGTCTGACGCCCTTCCTGTATAATAGTCTCTACTATTTGATCCGCCTTGTTAATCACATAAAGCAAGGCTTCCTTCTCGCAAGCAGGGCACTCACCAAGCACATAATCTGTATGGCTCGTAAAGGGATCTGGCCGCCCTATCCCTATACGGATACGAAAAAAATCACCCGTTCCCAAATGATCAATAACTGACTCGAGCCCCTTATGTCCCCCGCTGCCGCCCTTGTCTCTTATCCGTGTCTCAGCAATAGGCAAGTCCATATCGTCATAGATGACAATCAAATGAGAAGGATCACACCCCAATGAACTCATCAAGGATTTTATGGAAAGGCCGCTTTGATTCATAAAGGTTTGAGGTTTTGAAAGAACTATAGAGAATAGATCCACCATGCCTTCTCCCCAGAAGGCATGGTGGCTTTTTTTAGACAGGGGTATTCCCCGCTTTGCTGCGATATGGTCTATGGCCCAAAAACCCAGATTATGTCTTGAAAGGCGATATCTTAAACCTGGGTTTCCCAGCCCAGCGACCAGCCATCGCACTTTAATGCCCTATTCATTTTTTGCTTCTTCAGGTTTCTTTTTAGTCAAGACCTCCGGTTCTGCTTGCGCCTTCTCCTCTGCAACCTCAGCGACTAACTCTTCTTTGGCCTTCAATTTATGAATTATAGTAAACAGGAGTTTGTCGGGGTTTTCAACGGATTTTATTCCGGACGGCAATGCTACATCCTTTACATGTATGGATTCTCCCAGCTTAAGATTAGAGACATCGATCTCTATCTTTTCTGGCAGATCATCCGGAAGGCATTCTATCAAGATCTCCCTTGCGGCATGATCCAAAAGCCCTCCCTCCTCTTTTACTCCAATAGCATCGCCTTTTGACTCAATTGGGACATGGACCTGAATTGTTTGATCCATGGAGATCTCAAAAAAATCCACATGCAGCAGGATAGATTTCACCGGATCAAATTGCATCTCTTTTATAATTACATTCTGAAAATAATTTCGATTCTTCCCTGCTATATCAACTTTAAATATCATGCTCTCATGTGATTTGCCATGAACCAGCTTAAGAAAATCCCTTGTCTTAAAAGAAACAGGAACAGGGCCGTTGCTTCCGCCGTATATTATTGCAGGCGTGCTGCCCTGGGCCCTGATCTTTCTGGCAGCACCCTTGCCCTTTCCGTCCCTTTCCTCTGCCACAATATTTATTTTAATAGCCATTTATATTACCTCCCGTGTATATATCTTTTTAATTTAATGATTATTAGATAATGAAAATAAAGAGCTTACGGATTCAGCCACATTGATTCTGTGTATGGCCTCACCTACAATGCCTGCCACGCTAAGCACAACGATCTTCTCGCACACCTTTGCGGAATCCACAAGCTGAATCGTATCTGTGACTACCATCCTTTCTATATCCGACCGTTCGATCCTTTCCACGGCGGATCCAGACAGAACCGCATGCGTGCAACAGGCATTTACGGACCTGGCCCCTGCCTTTTTTAATGCGCTGGCAGATTTGGTAAGTGTCCCTGCAGTATCCACAATATCATCTACAATAAATGCATCCTTGCCTTTTACATCTCCGATAATATTCATAACCTCAGACTGATTCGGGGCGTCTCTCCTTTTATCTATAATGGACAGGCTGGCATTTAGCAGTTTGGCATAAGCCCGGGCCCTTTCCACCCCACCTGCGTCAGGAGACACAATAACAAGATTCTGACTAAATTTTAACTTTCTGATATAATCTATCATAACCGGCGTGCTGTAGAGGTTATCCACTGGTATATCAAAAAACCCCTGAATCTGCCCTGCATGAAGATCCATAGTAAGCAGCCGGTCTGCGCCTGCAATGGTTATCAAATCGGCCACCAGCTTGGCCGTTATTGGAACCCTGGGCTGCACCTTTCTGTCCTGTCTTGCATATCCATAATAAGGGACTATGGCAGTTATCCTGCCCGCAGAAGACCTCTTTAAGGCGTCGATGATAATAAGCAATTCCATAAGATTGTCATTTGCCGGCGGACAAGTAGACTGAACCACAAATACATCCGCCCCTCTTACGTTATCATTGATCTGCACGAATATCTCGCCATCACTAAACCGCTTCACATCAGCAGCAACCAGATCGATCCCGAGATATTTAACAATCCCCTCAGCCAAAAGCCGATTCGAATTGCCGGATATAACCTTTAGTTCCATCTCCATTCCTTATCCCTATATATTAAATTTACTTTGGCTGGGGCGGGAGGATTCGAACCTCCGAATGCAGGATCCAAAATCCTGTGACTTACCGCTTGTCGACGCCCCATTAAAATTAAATGTGTGAAGACTCTCCGTTCCCGTTCATATATGCCTTCAATATACTCTGCTCCAAAAAATCCCTCATTTCCTGCTTTATAGGATGGGCTATGTCTCTATATGTGCCGTCTCTTCCCCTTTTGTTTGGCATCGCAACAAAAAGGCCATTGCTTCCTGAAATAACCTTTAGGTCCCTGATCATGAAAGAGTCATCGAATACTACGCTGGCATAAGCCTTTAATTTTTCACCGTTTACCCTGAAAATCTTTATATTCGTTACTTCCATCTGCCTCACCATTCTTTCGTAATCCCTCAACAGGCATCTATATAAGAGGGAAATCTTGTTTTATAACCCCGATGATAACCTACCACCCTTTTAAGACCCCCCCTTTTTTTAACTAAAAAGGGCTACCCAAGAATAGTGCTACATAAAAACACCTCCATCTTTGATTTTTTATAATCGCTTATATAATCTAATGCCTCCTTTGCCTGGCCCGGATCTGTAAAAAGCCCAAAAACCGCAGACCCACTTCCAGACATCAATGCCCCACATGCGCCCAAACCAGTCAAGACATCTTTTATCGCAATCAATTCAGGAAAATCAGCCAAACATACGGATTCCAGATCATTAAATATCGCCTTCCCTATCCTTTGAGGATCTGCCGTTTTGATTGCATATTTTAATATTTTAATTTTATTCCTGCTTTTTGTCAATCTTGAATCATATTTATTATATGCCCAGGCCGTTGAAATAGAAAAGCCCGGCTTTACAATCACCACCCAAAATGGCGGCAAGGGTGGTGAAAGCTCCAGAATATCCCCGATGCCGTATCCGAAAGCTGCAGGGCCATTAAGGAAAAACGGCACATCCGCCCCCAGTGAACCCGCTATTTTTCTCAAGTCTGCCTCTGTTATGTCAAGCTGGTAAAGCTGCAAAAGGCCTTTAAGCGTAGCTGCGGCGTCGCTGCTGCCCCCTCCCAAACCTGCCCCTACAGGTATATGTTTATTCAAATGTATCCTCACACCCTTTGGATATGCAGCATATTCAAGCAGCTTCTTTGCCGCCTTGTAGGCGAGATTCCCTGCATCAATCTCAAGGTCAGTATCATCACAAATCAGATGCACACCCGAATCCTCAGGTGAAAGACAAAGTTCATCATACAGGTCGACTGCCTGAAAAAAGGTCTCGATTAAATGATAACCATCCGTCCTTTTTCCAATAATATTGAGCCCGAGATTGATCTTGGCTGGCGCTTTTATGTTGACCTGCAAATGGCTCATTTCCTATGTTACTCCAGATAAATAACTTCCCCCCTGAACCAGGAATTGTCCGGGAGGAACGCTGTCTTTGGAGCTTGGCTGTTCAGTCTTGCCGATTTGATCTTGATATGCAACTCCTGCCCTTCCGGCCATAAAAAATGAATGTTCCGGGGGAAATGAAATCCGTCAAGATTTATTGTGTCATTATATTTTACCCTGATACTACTGCTTGCATCATCCGCCATGCAGGTCAAATCTTCCACAAAAGGGAAATCCCTTATCTGTATAACTGCAGCCCAGATCATATCATGATCTTTCCCTTCAAGACACAGAAAAGGAAGCCCTGCTTTGCTTTGGGCACAGGAGTGACTTTGAGAAAGTTCCTCAGGCAAAATCGAGGACATTAGATTGAAAAGGAGAGAAAGGTCAAAAGGAAATCCAGTCAATATTTGAACATGACTGTGGTGATTCTTGCCCAGATAAAGTCTTCCTTCGTTAGGGAGATAAAAATATACAGAATTTGGATCAAAAACTAGACAAAATATCGGAGACATCCATGGCCCCATGGCTTCGATCCTGCCTTCTCCTTTATAGTCAAGGGAAAAAACCGCATCAAAGGATTTATATGTCCCTTTGCCTGAACAACTTATACCAGCTAATGCGGTTACCTGTCTTAATCCCGCCCTTCTGTCTGAAAACCATTTAGATATGTTATGTAGCGGCCATGTATCAAAATTGTCGCCCCTGTTACTTGAAACAGTCCTGCACCCGATCATAAAAGCAATAAGACAACTTATAGTTAATAGCGGGAATATTTCATTAAATCTTCTGGAAAAGGCTTCAACGTCAAAACTCATTCAGGGATAAGTTCCATCTTCTCTATGATAGATTTATTTTGAGGATCCAGGTCTATGGCCTTTTTCCACATCTGCCGGGCCATAGGCCAATTCTTCTCCGATGCATAAGCCTCGCCAAGATGGTCATAAATAACAGGATCGTCATTTACTCTCATTAATGCCTGTCCTAAATAATCCACGGCCTTTTCAATATCCCCCTTTTTATAAAAGGCCCAGCCCAAACTGTCCAGATACGCCCCATTGTTAGGATCTAATTCCAGCGCCTTTTTGATATAATCAATGGCTTCGTCCAGAAAGATGCCTTTCTCCGCATACATATATCCAATATAATTAAGGGCATCGGCATGATAAGGATTTAAGGCCAATACCTTTTTGAAGGCATTGATCGAATTATCAAAACGGCTTGTCTTTTCATAAACGACCCCCTGATAGAAGTATAATTCATCATTGTTGGGATCGATCTCTATTCCTTTGTTTATCTCTTCAATAGCTTCATCATAGCGGTCAGTCTGATTGTATGCCAAGGCAAGATATATACGAAAATCTATATTGTCAGGTTGTAAATTAGCGGCCTCCTTTAACTGGGCGATAGCATCTCCCATCCTGTTTTGTTGTTGATAAATAAAGGCCAAGTGGATACGGCCTCTGGTATCTTCAGGGTTTTTCTCCACCAGGTGTTTGAAAATATCCACAGCCTTATCAAGCTCCCCCATCTCTTCATATGTTGACCCAAGATAAAATTTGATGTCGTCTGCGCCAGGATTTTTTTCTAGATAACGGATAAATTCATCCGCCGCTTCTGCATAGCGCTTTTGTTCAAAAAAGATTATCCCCATCTTTATGGCAACAAGAGCGTTGTCAGGTTCCTTTTCCTGGATACTTCTATACTCCTCCAACGCCTTTTCAAAATTATCCTCCAGCATATAGATCTTGGCTAGATGATCATGGTAATGGATCTCGTTAGGAGATAACTCTATCAGGCGATTGATCACCCTTATGGCATCCTGATTTCTATTTGTCTTTACATAAATAGATACTATCTTCTCCATCGCTGGCTTAAAATCAGGTTTAAGATCCAATGTCTCATTCAGAAATTTCAGGGCGTTATCCCAGTCCTCCATATCAAAATAGACGCTGCCAAGGTTATACCTTGCCATATAAGATTCAGGATTCATTTGAAGCAGCCGCTCGTATATCCTGTAAGCCTCGCTTGAATTTCCTGTATCCATATATATCTTGCCAAGCATGGAAAACGCCCTTATATTTTCAGGATCCATCTGCAACACCTTTTTATAGACAGCCGCTGCATCTGAATATTTATTCATCCTGATATAGACCTGGCCTAATATTTGATATATGTTGAGGTCTTCGGGCGAATTAACAATAGCCTCCTCCATGTGAAGGGCGGCCTCCTCAATAAATCCGTATTTTAATAAAACCCTGGCCAGGCTTAAACGAAGATAAGAAGAGGCTGGATCATGTTTAATGGCCTTTCTATACTCCTCTATTGCCACATCATCCTGATTTGAAACAATAGCTATTTCGCCAAGAAGGAAATGGTAATAGGCGTCTGAACGAAATTTGATGTCGATAGAGGAATCATCCGTGACAGAGGATTCTTCCTGGCCTTTTTCGGCCACTTTATCTTTTGCATATACAAGATGCAAATCGGCCAGACAGAAGCCCAACAACATTAAAACCGCTATTTTTTTGACAAAGTACAATTAAAACGACCTCCTACTATGCGCCCAATTAAAAAGGGCATTTAACAAAAAATATTATTTGTCTCGAAAATAAACCTCGTTATTTATTTTCATGCTTCGTTGCAACCTAAAGGGCCATGAAGGTTTATTCATAAAGGGGCATATTCATGTCCCTTCTGCTATCTATAAATATATCATAAATATAGCATTTACAAAACCTTCTGTTTAAGCCATAACCCCCATGGAGGCATATCGCCTTTCTTAAAAGGATAGTTTAAATAGAATTCCGGATTTATATTCAACTGGCTAAATGCCCTGCTCCAGTTCCCTTTTTCTAAATGGGCCATATGAAGAATCTCTCCTGCCCGGCGGTCTCCCCTTGACAATAGCGCCTGGATAAAAGACCATTTCGGTAAATCGTTTACGCATGTAATGCCCTTGATTGACCTTGCCTCCCTGGCTATATATCTGATCTTCTTATTCAATATCTCAACCGGTTGCATAGGATAGTACTGGAAAAGGGTAAGAGGCTTTGGGACAAAACTGCTCAGGCTTATCGTTATCTGCCTTAAAGCCCCCTTGCCTTTCGATATTTGAGAGGTGTGATGGCCAATCTTCTTAACCAATGTTATAATTGCAGCCATATCTTCCTCGGTCTCGCCCGGAATGCCCACCATAAAATACAGTTTGAGATTCGGCACACCCCATTTTACCAACCGTTCCACTGATTCCATGATCTTTTCATCGGTCATGTCACCCTTGCCTATCACTGCCCGAAGGCATTCTCTCCCAGCCTCAGGGGCAAGGGTAATGGTCCTGATTCCTGTCTTTGCGAGACACTCCATAAGACGGTCGGACAGATCATCTGCACGGAGGGAACATAAAGAGACCTCGCCCCCCATCGACAAGATGCCTTCGCACAACTCCACAATATCCCTGTAATCAGTAAGGGATGCCCCCATCAGACCGACCCTGCGCCTTTTTTTCAACCCCTCCCCGGCGCTTTTCAGGAGATTCTGTAATTCTCTCTGGCGAAAAGGCTTATATATACGGCTCAGAAGACAAAAATGGCAGCCCCTTGGACACCCTCTGGTTACCTCCAAAAGATACATATGTCCAAATTCCGATTCTTCGTTGAAAATGGCGGTCGATGTGTTTAATTCATTTATATCGTGTTCAATACGCGGCCTGATGTGCTCGGGGGCATTGTCATGAATGACCAAATCACATATCACCCCCCGATCATCATATCTGTATTCATAAAATTCCGGACAGTATATCCCGTCTATATGCAACAGGCTGCGAAGCAAGACATCCCGGCTCTCCTGCGCATCGAGCCACCTTCCAAATACATCCATAAAATCATTTCCAACGCCTTCTCCCTCGCCGCAGATAAAACAGTCCATAAAAGGCGACATCGGTTCAACATTAAAAAATGTGCAAGCCCCTCCCATCACAACAATGGGGTATGTCCCGTCTCTCTCCCTTGCCCTTAAAGGGATGCCTGCCATATCCATCATCTTGAGACAGTTCAAATAATCATTCTCGAATGAACAGGAAAAGGCCAAAATATCGAATTCCCTGACAGGGGTCTGTGATTCCAGGCTTAATAGTGGAATAGAATGATTCCTGTGTATCCATTCCAAATCCCTTGAGGGCAGAAATATACGCTCGCATAGAGTGTCCGGACGGCTATTGAATACCCGATACATCGCATGCAGACCAAGATTGGACATGCCTACATAATATTTATTGGGGTAGGCCAAGGCTATCCTCATCCTGCCGCCCGGGTCCTTCCGGATATAGCCTGACTCCTTCGACAAGATTGTGGCATATGCCATCCTGTCCTTTTTATCCATTTTTTAGCCTGGATCTATCTTTTTTGGGATTGAATTTGGATAAAGAGAAAATCCGATGGCGGTCAGAAGGTAAAAGACCTTTGACGGGAAATGACAAGATCATAATCCTCACGCATTTGTATTATATATCCCTCGCCGATCACAACCGGAAATTTGTCTCCGGCAGGGATCCCATAAGACCAGTATGTAGATCTCCATTGTCCCCAATAGACGTCATATCTATGGACAGACTGTATATTTTCATACCCGAGATCCCACATTAAGTCGTAGGATGTATATCCATCAGGATAAGAGGCAATGCCGATCAGATTCATGCCCTTAAAAAGATTGAGATTCTGGGTTTGTCCGGTATACTTGTTAAACACCGTCAATGTTTCGTCCCCTTTGGCATATACATAATATCCGTCGCCAACCTGTATCGGAAAATCCGTTCCCTGCGGCTGCCCGTCAGGCCCATACCATGCCTTTTCAAATGCGCCTGCTTCTCTATCATAACGTTCAAGGGATATTATCTGATTCTGATCGCCTAACATATGCAGGAGATCATACGCAGAGAAATTGGGATCGCCGTTGTCTTCAAATGGATAGCTTATCAGGTTAAGGCCTATATAAATTGTCATATCATATCCCTGATAAACGCTGATGAACACATCCTGAGAATCCGACAAGCCTTCCATGTCCTGAACCGTTACGGTTACAACCCAATTCTCCCCTATGTCATTCGCGGTTGTGACGTAAGTGTTTGTGTTCATCCATCCTGAAAAGGCAAACACAAGCTGATCATTAGGGTCAGGATCGCTTGCCTGGGGATCGAGTATAATTACATCCCCTGCGACAACCTCTATCGGAGATATATATTCAAGTACAGGGGGATTGTTAGGCGGCTTGGGCAATCCTATTTTTTTTAGAATCACTTCAGGCAACGGATATGAATACCCTCCAGGAATGTTTACGGCCTCCACAATCTTGGTTTCGTAGCCAGATTTGACATAAAAGAAATTATATTGGCCAGGATACAGGCTTAATTCATAATGACCATCAGGAAATGTAACCGCCTTGACATTAGTCTGCGTTCCAACTGCTACCCAAACATCCTCAACCGGCTGGCCAGTGTCCATATCTTTTACATACCCGATGACCAATGTGCTGTATATATATCCGCCAGACAAAAGCGGCAACATCCATGTAGGATAAGAACTGCCGATGCCTGACAAAATGTTTGTCCCTGAGGTGCTCAGGGCGCCTCGTTGCGCCGCTAACAAATTCCCCAGCGCCGTTGCCGAGGGATAAAAGCCGCTGTAGCCGTATCCTGATGGATAATAAGGCATGCCGCCGTAATAAGACATGCCGCCGTAATAAGACATGCCGCCGTAATAAGACATGCCGCCGTAATAAGGCATGCCGGAATATCCAGGCTGCATGCCATAAAGCCCATAAGATCCCATCCCCATATAAGCCAAAGCGGACATGGGATTTAAAGCAGAATACTGACCAGCCATGCCTGGAGCTATTCCCCCTGCCAGGGATATGCCTGGTATCATGCCGCCGGCATAGCCAAGCCCTGAGGATGCCTGCAAGGAAACAGGGGCGTTGAAATATTGTCCTATATAATTGAATGCGCCAATGCTTGCCAAAACATTCAATGAACCTGTCATATTTGCACCCAAAGGGAGCATAAGGCCGCCCATGTTTAAAGACGACATACCTGTCTGACCCTGTCCGTATACAGATGGACATATCAATGGCCTCAAAGATATTATAGTTATTGCCGAAAAGATGACAAACAGGTATTTGGCTGATTTTTTATTTAGAAATTTCATTCCTCAAACCTCTATGTCCTAACCGCAAAAAAATTCTATTTATTTGCAACAAAAATTGCCAGATGAGATATATTCTCTATTATTAAAATATACTATCCCACAAGGAAAATTTCAAAGATGATCCTGAACAACTTCATATATTTCAATCATTTTTAATAATTATTTTCCCGCCTTATAATAAACCTGCATAAAAGGACCATGTTGTTATAATATATACCTAAAGAATTATGTGCAATATTCATTCCAAAAACTTACATCTAAAAATGATAAATCATCGATAACAGGAAAAGCCCTTGTTTTTGATCCTCAAATACATCCGCATCTCCAAACCCCAATTCGCTCCCTGATACATCACGCCTTATCCTGTACTGATATGCAAAGTCTATTATAAGGTCTCCCAGGCTTATACCAGACCCGATACTGATCCCATATTCATCATGAGGGCTGCCTATAGAGGGTATGGGATCATAGAATATACCAGCGCGAATCGGAATCACTGTCTTTTCCATAATCTTCAGATACTCCGCCCCAAACCTTAATGAATATGTAGGATCTATACGGGGAAACTCGCTAATTCCGTTTTGATTGCTATTAAAACGGGTGAACAACCTGAACACCTCGCCTTCATCATTACGCCATGCCAGTTTATTCCAGTCCGTCCTGGTAATATCAGTTGACAGCGTCAAGGCGTCTGAATGCCTGTATGAGACCCCCATTGAATATACTGGAGGAAAATCAATGGATTCTATATGCCCATAATACACCCCTGACCTATCATTGTTGTCTTTATTTTTATAAGTGTATTCAAATAAAGCACGGAACGGGAGCTTGTAAACCATACCCAGTTTCCATTTTGGGGCGACATTGTAAAGGATGCCGAGATTGCCGTTCACCGCCCTGAAATCCTTATATTCTTCTTCTATGCCGGAGATAAAAGGCTCATTGTTTGACCCCTTCCATTTGGTATAGTAAATGTTCTTCCAACTGCTCTTTCCGGTCCATTTGTCAGACCATATATTGACAGTGGACCCTAAAAACAGGCCATCTGTTATCTGTACGGCAAAGGCAGGGGAAAGTGTGTAAAGCGTCCCCTTTGACTCAAATCCAATAGTCCTGTCAAATCTTTGATAACTATTTGCAGGCAAAACAAACTGCACGCTTCTATTAAAATCATACAGTTTTTGATAATTAAGGGAGCAGACCATATTTCTCCTCGCAAGGCTAAAGGGATAGACCACGCTTAAGTAATTGATGTCCGATGCATCATCGTGCTCCTTGCCATCAAAGAACGGGTATGTAACCGAGTATCGCCTGCTTGATCGCCTCTCCCAGGAATAGGCGCCGGATACCTCCGCCTTTTGAAGCTGAATCAATCCTGCTGGATTCCATGATGCAGCAGTTGCGTCATCCGCAACAGCCACAAACGCGCCTCCCATACCCATCGCCCTTGCGCCAGATCCTACAGGGGTTGGCGGGGAGGAGACGCTGAACGGCTCTATCTGGGAAGCCACGGGGATTGGGCAGAAAAGCATCGATACTGCGCATATAAAAATTGCGCAAATAGCGGCAATAGCTGTTACCATTACGCTGCCTTTTCTATCCGATAAGTTAAAAAAGCCTTTCATAGATCATCTAAAACCTTTTATCCATTATTATTGATGGTCTCGTAAAAAGTATTTTTAATGTTTTAAAGTCACCGATATATTAATAAAATATACACTAAATTTATAATGTCGTACTGATGTTTTTGACCGATTTAGACTTTTTACGAGGCCATCATTATTTGGTGATCACAAAGTCACCCAAATCGATCCTGTATCCATCCTTCTTTGACAGCGCTATGCTGTCGGAATATGATTCGTATGCCTTGGAGATCCTCCCCTCTCCCAGGATTATAAGCCTTTTTTCCAAAGCCTTCCCTGAGCTGGAAAACGTCACAGGCTCTCCTTCTCTGAAATAGAGGACCTTCATATATGGGACGATATGATCCTTTGTCCCGATATCGATCTGCAAAGTGTCCGAATCCTCACTGATAACACGCCCCTCAACCAAAGGAAATACCTGTTTAAATTTTACAGAAAGCCCCTCTGCCAAGGCATTGACATCCCTAAGAGAGTTGACCGGCCCAAATACCTCCTCAGAACCCAAGACTACTGTGGTCTCGGTGTCTATAACCCTGGCGATAAGCTCAAGATGTCCGTCGAAAAAATAAGCGCTCCCTGCAACGACACCTTCTGCGGATACAAGCCTTCCCGTCTCTATGGGATCATCCTCAATCCCTTTCTTTTTATTCATCAGGCTGTCTATCTTTTCCCTTGCAACGATCCTGAAGCGCCCCTGATCTACAAATTTCTCTATAAGCGACTCGTATATGAAGTCCTTTAACTCATCCCTGTCACCGCGATACTTAAAAGGAAGCAGTGCAATATGCCAGCGCGACCCTATCTCATGCACAGGTCTGAGCTTTCTTTTTATCAAAAGCTCTTTTGTGACAGCAACGCCCGAAATATTCTCCGTATGTATTGTGATCAGATTGTCTCCTGGATCAAGGGGTACCAAGAAATTGAAAAAAACGAGCCTTGCTGTCCTTGTTATCAATGGGAAGCCATTAACTTTTATAACGCTGACCCCCTCTGCATCCCTTACCTCTCCCTCTATAAAGCACTCATCCCAGTCCACAGTCATGGAATCAAGGATGTCCTTGATCCTGATCACAGGGGCTGACCCTTTATCCTCTTTTACTGAGGGCGAACCTGCATCTTCTTTGGAGAGCATTCCTGCAAGGCGAGTCCCTGAGAATGCCAGCATTGGCAAACATGCACTGTCATTCTCCGTCTTCCCAATGGCCTCTGATATACGAATTTCACCTGTAGTGCGGTTGCCCAGGCGGTCTTCGGCCTCAAAAACGACCGTCTGATCCGGTTCATGGGCATGGATAAACGCAGAGAATATGCCATCCTTTTCCCCTTGCAGTTCAATAAATCGGCCGTTTAGACGAAAACCGGAAACGCCTGCCAGATCCGAGATATAACCCTCAATGGCATAGCCGTCCAATGAGGGGTCTTCCTCAATCCTGTCGATATATATCAAGGGCGCTTCCTGGTCACACCATAAGGTAATCTCCTGTCTCGTTTTCCTCTGAACCAGATCAACGGCTTCGACACATATCGTATTCTCTCCCCTTTTGAGGATTACATCCTTATGGAATAAGATGCCCGGCTCTGCGAGCTCAATTGGGATTTCTTTCCCTGCAACAGAGACGGAACTTACATATTGATCGTCTGTAGCCTCTCCCCGCAAGGTTATTTTTGAAAGGCCTGTGAAAAATCCCGATTTTGGAAAAGAGATATACAGCCTGGGGGGTTGCTGATCAAGACCTGCCTCATTCAAAAATCCCTGCCTTGCCTGATTTAAGAAATACTTGGCCTTGGCTGACTCAAACTGCTCTAAGGATGTCTCGAGCTCCTCAATTGCATCCTTAAACCTTTTTTGGCTATAATAAACTATGCCCAATTCTCGGTGGGGGAAATAGTCATCCAGTATATGAAGGCCATATGTCCTGGCCCTCCTCTGGTCGTTTGGTCTTTGTTTTACGGCTTCTTTTAGATCACTGGCTGCATGATCCCAAAAACCGCCCTGGGCATATGAAAAGCCCCTTTGATAATAGTTCCACCAACGGCCTCCCCATTGCCCTTCAATCTTCCCATAAACCTGGCCGTCCTCCTGATAAACAGGGCAAGGAGGGACGGCGCACTGAATGACCAATAATGAAAGGATTGATAGGAGTACGAACATATAAACCGGTGCGCATGATATCTTGCCTTCATCTCTTCTTCTTTTTATATTCATATCTCATCATGGTTTCCTAAGATTTAAGATCATTGGAAAGGGACACCTTCATCCCAGGAACCAGATCGTCAGTACGGTTTATGACTGTGGCATAGCAAAATTCATCCTTGACCTCGGTTACCTCAAGAGATGCAATATGGACCTCGTCTGCGGCGACAGGCCTTCCATCATTCCCCACAATATCCATATCCTTCAACACATTAAACCTTATCCCTTTCTCAACTCCATGCCTGTAACCTATATTTAGCATAACCTTGTTTTCGCTAAAAAAATGCTTTATCCTCCCCTTTAAGGGGAAGGCATGTCCAATCTCGCGCAGGATACTCTGTGCAAGCCTGGAGGCAACGGCATCCAAATCCTCCGATCCTGACCAGGCCTCGCTCAAGGCGGACTTGACTATAGATGTCTCGCTTGCGATTATCCTTAAATTGGCCTGCCATTTGCCTTCAAACCGGCTGATGCTGCTTGTGGCAAACAGATTGCCGCTCACGATTTGTCCAAGCCTCAGGGTATGATCCGGGTCCGCCAGAGGTGAAGACCCAAGATCAAGCTCCTTCAAAAGGGTATCCAGGTATTCCCTCTCCAGAATAGTGACACGGGGGTCCTGCCCAAGGAAGGCAATCAATCTGTTCACTAAAAATTCAGCCCCCGCTCCGGTCTCAATATCCGAACCTCCCTTGTCTCTTGCAACAAAGAAAAGGGCAATAGGCCTGGATGTCCAAAGGTCTGTCCCGTCATTAGAAGCAGATGGATCCTTTTGATACTTTTTGACCAGGCCCTGAAAATATTCCGCCATCTGATCATCAGATGCCATTCCTGAAATAACCAGGCCTTTCAAATTATCCTGGCCTGTGTCTTCATGCCTCACTTCCTTATTTGTGATATCTGTTTTCGGCAATCCAGGCCCTGTGAATGTTTTATAAAAAATAGCGCCAAAAACCAGGATAAAGGCCAGCATTATGCCTGCAACCCAAACAGGCGCTTTTCTGAACCCTGTCTTCAATAAGCCCAGCCCCTTCTTTGTTTCCTCCTCCTTAAACCTCCAGCCATTTGTCCCATTATTGTCAGAGGCAGACCTTGTGCGCAGTCCATTTCTTTGTATATAAGCGTTTTGCTGTCTCTGGGCGTCTATTGAACCGGCTCCTGCGCCCACAAGCATCCCTTCTTCTTCATCTGAAACGTCTCCCTTTTCTTCTTCCTTTGAAACAAAATATCTGACCCCTGGGTCTCCATAGAGAAGATAGCTTGCCCACAGGATGTTTCCCTCCCCGTATCTTTCCCGAAGCGCCAGCCTGGCAGAACGCATTGATTCCCCGACAGATGCCCCTTTCAGGAGGTGATCATAAAATTTTAAGGCAAAGTTGGTGCTGGGTTCATCCAGAACTTTCCAAAACGTGCCTATATAGTGCTGTACCCCTGATAGAAGGAAGGCATTCGCCAGGCCATAAATCTTTTCCTCTCCTGTCTCATCAACCTTCCATTCCTCTGTCTGACCGGATTGGCATGCATTGGAAAAGACCATCCATGGCAGGGGATTGCTGCCGCCCATCTTTCTTATGTCCAGGGTAGTAAACTTCCCGTCCTCCAGGAGCCAGCCGCTCTGGCTTGGATTTTTAAGGTCGTAGTCTGCATGGCCTGCATAATGTATAAGGTCGTAATTGAAAAGGCGTTTCTTCAGGTAATCCTTGCCTACCTCGCTTGTGGCCAATGTAACCTTCACTTCATCCATACGTAGCTGTTCGCGTATCCTCATTCCCTCCTCATAAGACGCCTTAAGGTCGCCTCTGGGGTCGGCAATTATCAGTATTCTAAGGGGAAGAACCGGCTTGGTCTGGTCCCTTTTGGCTACGATCTGCTGTGTCTTCACCATCCTCCCTATGTTAAATTTCTCGCACAGAAAATACTCCCCGTCAAAAAGGAGCTCCCATGGCACATCAACAAGGGTATTGTCAATCCTCAGGATCAGGTCTGAAGGTGGGGATTCGGAAAGTTGCGATTTTATAGACAAAGGGAAAACCTCGTTATATAAAACCCTTCCCAGTTGCTGCATCTCTTCGATAACAGAGGAGGGTATGGAACCTCTTCTCGAAACCAGATTGAGCAGATGCATCAATTCATTGCACCTTTTCCCCAATTCTTCAGAGGGCACACAGGATTCTTCATAATGGGTGAGGGTCTGTTCCCCCTTAGAAAGACTGATTTCTAAATGGGTGCCTTTCCTCGTTATCTCTAAATATATCGCCTTTTTCATATAGATTTCATCCATTTTTAGGCCATGTTTCCTTTTTAAGGGGATTAGTTTCGTTATTTATCCTCGGGGGTTGCCTGTTTAACTATTGTTCCTGTCGTAAATCAAGGCGAACGCTCCCAATTTCAAAATCTTCTTGTATAATCTTGACAATATACTTTTTTAATTTGATATAAAAGACCGCCTCGCTGTCGTCCACAGAGTTCAATTCTCGGTCCATCGAGAACAGGGCCAATCTCATATTGGGAGGTGATAGGCTGGTTTGTAAGTCACGGGTATTTATCATCAATTTAAAAGACCCGTTTATACGTTCGATTTGAACATCCACCGTGATATTGCCAAAAAGTTTTTTGACCGCCACATAATCCGTAGCCTTTCTCACTTGGGTATCCTGTTTTCCTCTTACAGGCTCCATAATAAGTTCCGGCGACAAAAGTATGCCCGAATTCCGTATAATACGTATTGTGTCTTTTGCGAAACCTAATATCAATTCCAGGCAATTCGGCCTAGTCTCCTGGACAAGGTCCCTTGCTTTATTAATCAATCTCTGCGGGACACTGACATGCCCCTCAAGCCTAAACGCCTTCAATATCAGCAATCTGTCAAGGCATATCCGGCACCCGGCCAGATGGGACTCTAAGGCTTCTGTAATGTCTTTAGACAACCTGCGATCGAGATAATCCTCTAGGACTTCTTCAGGAAGACACTCCCTGCCAGGCAGAGAAGGCAGCGTAACAGCCTTCCTCTGTTTCCGTATACCGGAAATAAAAGCGTCCAATTTTTCAATTTCCTTATAGTCCATAAATAACTCCAAAATAATGTGTAGCAGAAGCTAACTTACTCAAATAACATGTCTTTAAATATATTTTTATCAGATTTAATCTATCTTTGTCAAAATCAGTTTTATCTTTCTTTAAATTTTCAATCAAATAGACGCATCAACTCATGAATCACTTATGAATGACTTTAAGTCATTATATAAATCCATTTTTTTTGCTATCTTAGCAAGGTTGCTAAGCATTCTGAATTTCAGTTGATGTAGCGCGTTTAACTTCAAATCCATCATATCAGCGATTTCATCCAAATCAAGCCCTTCTTTATAGATCAATGTGAACAAAAGCTTATGCCTTTCCGGCAGTTTATCTCTTAGGATTTCGATGATATCTTTGAGCTCCTTGTCATCAAATCTCTCACTTTTATCATCGTCACAAATCCTGTATTGAATCTGCTCCAGCTCCACAAAATCTTTCTGCTCCCTTAAAAAGTCAACCGTGATATGAAAGCAGATTTCCCTAAGATAGGCTCCGAAGGAACGTTCGTTCTCGCCTCTAAAATTCTTCAGCCTCCGGCAATTCCTGTCCAATAGGGCTACAATTATTCTGTTGAATATATCGTCAACCTCATCGTTTTGGAAAAAGTAGTAATATTTTTTAAGCGTGCGTATTATATAGTTATAGATGAGATTGCTATACCGTTCCACAAAAAGATCCCAGGCATCTTTTTCCCTAAGGGAACACCTTCTCAAAAAATCAAGAAAATTATTGCTGGTTTCCATTATATTCGCCCATGTATATGTCTTAAATCCTAGAATACAGAGATCTGCTAAAAGGCCGCAACTTGTCTCTTTCCATGTAAAATTATATCATAATCAATATCATATGCAATTTAGCCTTAACTAATTTTCAATAAGCAATATCTGTGCCCTTTTTGCTGCATAAGTATATGCAAAATAGCTATCTGATTGGATGATGAGCGAATCCAAACAAAACCAGACAAACGATCGTGCCGCTTTACGTCGCCGATAAGTATGAAAACAAAAACAAGGAATTCACTGTCTAACCACTATCAAGTAATAGGGAATGTCCAAAATATGACATCGGGATGAATCGTGGAAATAAAAACTTCAATGGCTGCCGAAACTCGTATCTTTAATCCCCCCCAACTTCACCTTCTCTGAATTCATTATTATATATATCATCCGGCATTGCTTCTTTTAGTAAATCCCAGATTATTTTGTCTGTGCCGGTGTATGTTTCTTCACTTGATGGCATTGTTTCAAATGTCGTTTTATTGGAAGTAATAGTATTTATGTAATATTGATATGAATTGGCAGTCGCATTATGAAACATTATTACTTCTTAGGGGAATATACTCCGTTTTCATCTTTAAAGTATGCGGTTATTCCGCAAATAGTGCCTTGATACCATGACCGATTACTGAAACTGTCAAGGTCTTTTCCGTGATTCCATTCATCCTGGTAATCGTAATTATCTGTATTTTTGAACCATTTTCCTTGTGCGCTTATTGCGCCAAAATGTAAATGTGGACCGCTACCACCTATACCTGATTTGCCTATTTCTTTACCTATTTCATAATAATTTTCTGATGCTACACTTTCTAAATGATCGTATTTACAATAATAAACAGGGTCATTTTTAATCTTGTCGCTATTTACATCTATTTGCAGCATTGCGGTGTTATAATCGATTTTAATCAACCATCCATCCCATACGGCCTTAACGGAAGTATCTTTAACACAATGGAGGTCTACACCCTGGTGAGGGTTTGTGCCGATAGTTCTTGGTTGATTCCATTTACTGGTTACTTGAGCCCATGCAGGCAAAGGGCATTTCCAGTCCAAATCGACCGGAGGAAGGTTTTTAAATACCTCGTTTTATGAATAGGCGTATATCCTTTCTGAAAGACTAAAGAGGATTATTAACGCCAATAACAATGTTAATAGCTTCCTTGATGGCATCATACATCCTCCCCCCCCCTTCCAGATTGTAAATCCATGAAGTTATTATAAATCCATTAGTTATAATATATCTAATGTGGATTAGCAGCCTTTTATTATCAAGCCAGGAAAAACTATGTAGTGATATTCTTACAACTTCACCTATTGATGCTGGCTTTGTAACCGAGGTTGGTTTTATAACACGATCCTTGCCGGTTTTTAAATCCAACACTGTTAGACTTTGACCTGCATCATCATCGTTTGGCACAAATAGATAAGCAAATTTTGAGCTATCTGGACTAAAATTATACGGGTCACGAAGTGTCCCATCAATTCTATTCTCATACAGGTTAATAACGTCTCCTGTATTAACAGCAACCTTAGCTACATAGATAATAATTCTATTCTGCTCCCAAACTGTCGTCCCTTCAGGGCCAAATGCCAATATCGCGGGATTCCCTTCGGGAAATTTCAGGGGTTTTGCGTTACCCGTAATATCTAGAAGATAATATGAAACCGGTTCACCTTGTGTATAAATGATATGTTCATTATCTATCCAGCCCTTAACTGAATAATGCCCATCAATTCCAGCCTTTATCAAAGCGCCCTCTTTGCCTGTTGACAGGTCTTGCAGCCAGATTGAGTTACCCTTTATATCCGTACAGTCTCTATTCGTCGTAAAGACTATTTTGGAACTATCAGGACTGAATACAGGATCAGGATTCCAAAAAAGGCTTGTATGCCCTGTCTGCTTAAACAATTCATCCCTTAATTCATGGCGGATTTTACCATTGAAGTTGTCCTTAGAGATTTTTACGGCATCTGTCTTTCCCTTGACAATCAACCACAGCCCTATATCCGGAGAATCTTGAACAATATATCTTGATTTGTCAGGCGATGGAAGGAGTAAAAATGAAGAATATTCAGCATCCGCAGGAGACAAGATATATCCATGATCAAAAGACCATTTGGCTATCCTGGCTGCCTGCCTTCCTTTCTCATCCTCATAATAAATTTCAAAAGTCTCCGGTGCAATATCTTCCAGGGTGTTGTCAGGTAAAATCCTTTTAAATGTCAATTTAGGGACTATAGGAGGCCGTTCATTCTTCTTCCAATTATCAACGATGTCTTGACCCTGTCGCTTTGCCTTTGAAATCTTCCTGTGATCTCTTGATTGTAACGCGTTGAAAACTATTGGAAAATTGCCGGCAATCCCGGCTAATTGATAATCCTCTTCACCCAAATATGTCCAGGGCGACTCTGCAGAAGCGGATGATACATTAAACAATACGATAATTATCATCATCCCTATGAATGATGCTGATAAAATCGATCTGTTTTTCATCTTTCTTCTCATTTTCTCGCCTTTTGGCTTTTAAATCTGTCTAAAATTGATGGCCTCGTAAAAAGTCTAAAATGCACTTAAAAATAAGTTTAATATTATAATTTTGATACATATTTTGTTGATATAATCTT
>JAFGSM010000129.1 GCA_016934595.1 bacterium
ATGGCAATACTTACGGCGGTTATGGCGGCCTCTATGGCAATACTTACGGCGGTTATGGCGGCCTCTATGGCAATACTTACGGCGGTTGGTGGTAGTACAAAATCAATAGGCCGGGCGTCTTTTGAAGACTCCCGGCCTTTTTTATTTTTCTGTGTCGATTCATGAAACTTTATAATGATATTAGCAATAATTTCCCTTATCTGGCGGAACATTCGCATTTACAGTCTTTTATATGAAAATGATCGAACAATACTTTGTTTTTATTCATTTTCATGCTTCGTTCTGACTGTAAGGTCATGGGGGTTACTGTCAGGTGGCCAATAAGGGGATATTGACCTCAATTTTTCTATAATCGGCGGCAATTTTTCTATAACAAAATCCACTTCCTCCATAGTATTGTAAACACTCAAACTGAATCGTATCGATCCGTGAGCCATAGTAAATGGGATGCCCATGGCTCTAAGAACATGTGAAGGCTGAAGAGAACCCGAGGTGCATGCAGAACCCGATGAAGCGCATATGCCGAACTCATTTAGCATAAGAAGGATTGACTCCCCTTCTACAAATTCAAAACTGATATTTGCTGTATTCGGGAGCCGAAGCTCGCGCTCTCCATTTATTCGGGAATTGGGAATACGTTTTAATATCTCATTTTCCAATTTATCCCGCAGATATCTGACCACAGATCCCTCTTTTTCCATATTGGCGGATGCCAGCTCAGCAGATTTACCCATCCCAATAATGTACGGTGTATTCTCCGTTCCGCTTCTGCGGTTTTTTTCCTGATGCCCCCCAATCAAATAAGGCGAATATTTTGTCCCCTTGCGCAAATAAAGCGCCCCTATCCCCTTGGGTGCATGGAACTTATGACCTGAGACAGACAGCTTGTCTATATAATTTTTCGCCATATCTATAGGTATCTTGCCAACCGCCTGAACTGCATCCGTATGGAATATTATGCCTCGGCTCCTGGCCATCTCAGCAGCCTTTTCAACAGGGAATATAACCCCTGTTTCATTGTTGGCCCACATAAGGCTTACAATAGCCGTATCCGGAGAAAGGCTTTTTTCGTAAATATCCATGTCCAGAAGGCCATTTTGATCTACTGGTATCTCGGTGATCCTGTATCCTTTAAGTTCCAGTTGATTGCAAAACGACCTTACAGCAGGATGTTCAACGCTGCTTGTAATTATATGCCGTTTGTCAGGCTGCACATCAAGGGCAGAACGGATAGCCGTATTGTCGCTTTCAGTGCCGCAGCTTGTAAAGATTATTTCATCATGCGATGCGTTTAATAAGGCTGCCACTTTCTCCCGCGCCTTTTCCAATTCATAAGCCACCTTGCCTCCAAATGAATGCATGCTTGACGGATTGCCGTACAACTCAGAGAAATACGGCAGCATTGCATCCAAAACCTCAGGGGCAACTCGAGTTGTGGCATTATTATCAAAATATATCGTTTTCATTTTGATACCTCCTCAACGGATAAATCTTGAGAAACCATTTCATGGAGCTTAGATTCCACCAAGTGCTTTAAGGTTTCTCCAGATGCCTTACAAGATGCAAATGCGCCTCTGGTTGCCACAATGACCCGGTTGCCGATTACATCTATAAGATATATATCTCCTCCATCATTTCGCAAATAAGGCCTTATTTCACGGTTAATGGTCTCTTCTATCATCTTGATCTTTTGAATATTGGAAAGTTTAGGACGCCCGGCCTGCGGATTTTCATTTCCCACTCTTTTAATAATTTTCTCAATGGCTTCGTGACAGCCTCCGCATCCGCCTCCTGCCTTTGTAAAGTTGGTCACCTCCTCAACTGTATTTATATTGTTTTCCCTTACTGTCCGTTCTATCTCGAAATCGGTTACCCCAAAACAGTTGCAGATTATTTTACCTTCCGATTCTTTATCACTGACGCTTCCTCTATAGTTTGCTATTGCTTTCTCAAGCGCCTGCCTACCCAGAACAGAGCAATGCATCTTCTGATCAGGAAGCCCCCCAAGAAAGTCAGCTATATCCTGGTTGGTAATTTTTTCCGCCTCTTCTATTGTTTTACCTTTTATCATTTCTGTAATGGCCGTTGCCGAAGCAATGGCGCTTGCGCATCCAAACGTCTTATATTTGGCATCCTTGATTCTTCCGTTTTCATCTAATTTAAATGTAAGCTTTAGGGCATCGCCGCAAGCGATTGACCCAACTATGGCTTCCCCATCCGGATCTTCAACATCTCCTACATTCTTAGGATTAAGGAAGTATTCCTTGACTTTATCCGAGTATTCCCACATCTTTTTTCCTTTCGAAAAATTTTGTTCGCTATTGAAGGCATATCGAAGGCAGATTATTCGCGATCAGGTCATAAAACTGCTTCTAAGTTTTTCAAAAACGATAGATCATTTGATATTCATTAATATACATCGGTTTATTTAATATTGTAAATAGGCAGAGGCCAATGAAAGCGGGTTAAATCAAACCCTTGCCATTTTGCCTGTCATTCTATATATTTGACTCGTCAAATATCAACAGATCAAGGAGGTTTTCCATTAAAACCAAAAAACAGATTAAAACACTATTCACCGGCATCTCAAAGCGTTATGATTTTATGAATCATTTTCTTAGTGCAGGCATCGATTTGTTTTGGCGGCGAATGGCTGTGGCAAAAATGCCTGATACAGGTCCTTATCTTGACCTTTGTGCCGGCACCTTAGATCTCAGTCTTGCACTGTTGAAAGAAAAAAATACCAAGGGTTATATAACAGCGATAGATTTTTGTCACGCCATGCTTATAGAGGGGAAAAAGAAAATCAATTATATGAAAGGCAAGATTTCTGGATTGGAAAGGATAAATATCATTGCAGGGGATGGAGAAATCCTTCCATTAAAGGGCAGTATCTATAATGCGGCAATGACAGGATTCGGCCTGCGAAATCTGACAGACCGAAGGGCTGGGCTCAAAGAGATTATTCGGGTGCTTAAACCTGGAGGAAGGCTTGTCATCCTTGAGTTTTCACAGCCCGTTATACCTATTTTCCGTAAATTATACAACATATATTTCTGTCATTTTTTACCTCATATCGGCAATATTATGACAAGGGGAGACAGGGCATACGACCACCTAAGGGATTCCGTCCTTGGTTTTCCAAATCAGACACAGCTTGTTTCAATAATGAAAGAATCAGGATTTATAAATGTGGGTTATCTGAACCTCACAATCGGTGTCGTTTCTATACATTGGGGGGATAAACCCCTTTAAACAGTTCTGTCATTCCAGCAAAAATCCATGTTCTTTAGGCGCACAAAGGAATATTAAAATCCGTAAGAAAGATTGATGGCCTCGTAAAACCCGTCAAATATGACGGCCTCGTAAAAAGTCGATTTTCCTTATTTTGTCATTCCTTGCTTGTCTCGAAATCCAATGTTTCCTAGCAGTTTCTGGGCTTCTGCTTAAGCCGGAGTACGGGTTTTTCGACTTTTTACAAGAACATAAAATATCAAAAGAAAAACAGCTAATCTGCCGAAAAAGATTTAAGAATAAAGTTCTTTGCATTTTAGGTCTACATTAATCACTCAAATCATGAAAATAAATAATAAGGTTTATTTTCTTAAGAATGAGCTTAAGGAATAAAAAACAATAACAAATCATAAATCAAGAAAGGAGGAAAAAGGGATAAAAATAGGAGTCTATTTTCTAAGCAGGCTTGAAAACCTATCAAACAAAAGGAGGATATTTGAATGTTAAAGAGACTTATAATTTTATTGTCCGTATTTATTTTATTATTAAGCCTGACAGAGGTCTCCCTGGCTGCAAATACTGATAATCATGCAGTGACCATACAGGTAAGCGCTATCAATGAAGTCAGTATTAGCGGCGGCGGTGTAACCCTGACAATAAACTCCGCTACCGCAGGAAGTGAACCAAATAGTTCTGCCGATAATACTACTTGTGATTTGCTCTGGACGACAAATCAGACCAATAAAAAGATCACTGTCGTATCCAGCCTGGGAGCGCCAAAGTTTACATTAAAGGCATTGGCGGAAAATGTAAGCGGAGGCACGGCTGCTTCTGAAGCGACTCTCAGCACTACAGCAGCGGATTTTGTGACAGGAATAGCCACCACAACCGGAAACTGCGACATCAAATATACGGCAAGCGCCACCGCTTCAGCCGGAACCGGAACTGATAGTCATACAATTACATATACACTGACAGATATCTAAAGGCAGATGCAAGGGAGGGCTTTGTATGCCCTCCCCCTGCCATTTTTTGTAGATAAGGTTAATGGGGCTGAGTTAAAAATTTCTTTTATGTTTTTTATGCAGGATTTACTTCAATATCCTAATAGGTTATTAATTCTGCTAAAAATCGTATCAAAAATGGGAAAAGATCAAAAAGCTGTAACAAAAGAATGGTCAATCAACTCATTGTCCAAGATGTATTTTTGCATTTCCCATCAAATTAGTTATCAACAAGTCCCATCCTTAATACTTTAAAAATATCCATAGATATACCCATTTTCTATGCACTTTGCATAAATGATCGCAAGATATGGGAGCGTACGGGAAGATATAATTATGGTCAAATTAATCGCCAAATATACCCTTATTATCATAATCGCAGCCGCAATAATTGTGCTCCCAGAATGTTATGCAATAGACATTGATGTCCAAAACGACTGGCTTTTAACAATAAATTCGACAAACCTGCAGTCAGGAGCAGGCAGCGATCTTATCCCGAATTATCAGAGCGACTCCGATCAAATTTCTGTAGATATCAACAATACGAACAAAAACTGGTCTGTATCTATAAAAGGCTCTGTTACCAATTGGCATGGGGAATTAGCCTGTTATGTCAGAAGGACATCGAACGGGACAGGTCCAGGGTCGGTTTCGGGCGGAACTGCCTGGCAAAAAGTGACCCTGACAGACCAGGTGTTTTTTACAGGACGCAGGCAAAGAAGAAATATAAATATTCAGTGTGGATTGACGGGCATGTCCGTTCAGGTTCCGCCAGGTGTTTATACAGGCACGATTATATATACAGTCACCGAAAATTAATGATAACTGCTCAATATGTTATGGGAAAAAAGGCTCCTAAATGGCAATGAATTATTATCTCCACAGGATATTGAGCAGTTACAATTAATGACTATTTATAATTTTATGTTATATGTTGCCAAACTTTTTTATTGAATCATAAAAAGCAAAGGAGTGGACAAATGAGATCAAAAATAATCGTTCTATCGGCATGCATTTTCTTCTTTTTGCCTTTTATGTTTGGCCGGTCTGTTGACGCAAGGATATATGTAGGTGGAAGCCTTACCCATGAGAAAGAGGCATCCCCTGGCGAAACGTACGAAGGTGAAATCGTCATCCTTAACAATAGTGAAGAAATTGGCGAGGTGAAGTTATACCAGACGGATTATCTGTTTTTCGCTGATGGCAGGAACAGTTATGCCGAACCCGCCAGCACTTTAAGATCAAATGCGAAATGGATAACGTTCAATCCTAAACGGCTGATGGTGGCCCCACACCAAAAAGAGACCGTGCATTATTCTGTAAAGGTTCCTGATAAAGAAGGACAGACCGGGACATATTGGAGCATGATAATGGTAGAGCCTATATCTGAAGGCTCGCCTGAATCGAGTATGGAAAAAAAGGGCGACATTACAATAGGTGTAAGGCAAATCTTTCGCTATGGCATCCAACTCGTTACCCACATTGATAATACAGGATCACGCAAAATTAGATTCTTGAATACTAAAATCCACACTGAGGAAGACGGAATAAAGACATTAAGAGTGGATGTGGAAAATGTCGGGGATAGAAGTTTAAGGCCCGCCTTGTCGGTTGAACTTTATGATGAAAAGGGCATCCAGATAGGAAGGTATGAGGCAGGGAGTTTGAACACCTATCCTGGGACATCGGTAAGATTCAAAATCAATCTGGAAACAATAAGAGACGGCATTCTAAAAGCCCTGGTAATAGCAGACTGTGGAGGGGACGACATATTTGGGGCAACATATACTATGAAAATTCTGAAATGACGGCCATTGATTTTAGGGAAAAGCTTTTTTGCATCATAATATGTTCTCTTTTAATAGCGGGCTTTTCAGAGGCGTCAGAAAAAAAAATTGAAATCCTGGCCTCTGAAGAAGAGATGTTGGTGACAACCCCCAGAAAGGTAATAACAACCGCCTTTCAAGTCTTTAACAATACTGACGATAAACGCGAATTTATCTCTGAAATCCGGTTCCCTGATGGATGGAGGCTTATAACAAAAGACTTTCCATTTGAACTTAGCCCGGGTGAAAGGGAGATAAGACTCTTGAGCCTGTTTATTCCCCAGTACGCGCTGGCAGGAAAATACGAAATCGTTTATTCGGTAAAGGACAAAAATCTTCCTTCGCTTTGCAATTCTCATACACTTTTTGTAATGATCATGCCTGTCATTAAATTAAATGTCACGCCTTTGGAAGCGCCGGATTATATCATTGCAGGAGAGGACTGTCATATCTCTTTTTCTGTCACTAACCAAAGCAATGCACAGGCCAATATCGGGATAAAAATCAATGGAAGCGAGGATATGCAGTTCATAGTTGATCCTAAAGAGTTCAGCCTTGAACCAAATGAATCCAAAAAGGTCAAGGCCATTATGAAGACAGATAAAAACATCCAGAAAATAATAAAACAAACGATCCGGTTCACTGCGGAAGTAATCGAAAACAAAGGCATACAGGCCCAAGCAAATGTCTATGTAGATATCATTCCCGAAATAACACAGGTTGAAGACAGATATCACAAAATCTCTGGCAAGATAACATTTAGATATGGCGGCAAAAAGGACGATGAAGACAAATCAGGATTTCAAGGCGAGGTCTCCGGAGACGGGACATTGGATGAAGACGGAAAAAGGCATATAAAGTTTTCATTTAAAGGGTGTGATCCGGATTATGAATCAATCTACGGCAAACAAGATGAATATTTTCTCTCCCATTGGACTAATGACTATGAACTCCATTTGGGAGACAGGGTCTACTCCCTTTCGTCATTAACAGAAAACTACCTGTATGGCAGGGGCATTGAAGGAAAACATGCCTTCGGCAACCTGAATCTAAAGGCATATCATATGGAAACATCATATCTTTATCCGGAAAAGCGCCAAACCGGCGGATCAATAAATTATACGATCCGTGACAATCATAAGATAGCCCTTAATCTTCTCAACAAAAAAGGCGACAATATGAATAATGAGGATGATGAGGATAATATAGTAAGCTTATCAGGCAATCTTAAACCTGTGAATAATACAGATTTGGAGATAGAATATGCAAACAGCGGTAACAGTGATGATTCATATCTTTTAGGCATATCCGGTTACAAAGGCCTGATTACATATTATATCAAATCGATTCACGCAGACCCCCATTATCCCGGATATTATAAAGACATAAACATCCTGTCGGCCAACCTTACCTTTTCCCTGACCAGCAGATTGAGATTAACCGCAGACTTTAAGGAAGAAAAGGGAAATCTTGATTTGGATCCCCAGTTAGGATCTGCCGCACTTAATAGATTTTATCAACTGGGATTTAACTACTATCTGAACTCGGCAACCAGCCTTCTTTTCGATAGGCGATGGCAAATCCGCAAAGACCGTTTGCCTGTTCCCACATTCGAATCCTATGAAGACGGCCTTAGATTTGGCATCACTCATGCCTTTAAAGGGTTTAATATTTATACTTCAGTGGAATTAATTGACACAGATGACAGGTTTACAAACCAATTCTTTAAATCAGAAAATTATACCCTCTCTGCCTATTTTAAGCCAAATGATAGATTGCATTGCGGCGGATATATCTTCTGGAAAAAAGACGGCAATTCAACAGCGGAAGAAAAATACAGCATGACCTCTGGATTTAATCTGTCTTATAAGTTGCTTGACAGCGCTTACTTTAGCTTAAATTATCAGGCAAATAATTATCAGACATCCGAAGAGGATCACGACAATTTTGAGGTCAAACTGGATCATACGTTTAACAATAAAACAGCGGTTTCTATATTTGGCCGCCATACATCATATAAAAACAGCTATAAGGAGGATGAAACCATATTCAAGCTCGAATATATCATTCCTTTTGGCCTGCCTGTAAGCAGAAAAAAAAGTATCGGGGGTATAAAAGGCCGGATTTATGATGTTCAAACAAACGAAACCCCATCCAATATTTTATTGAGACTCAACGGTGCAACCGCGGTAACAGATAAAGATGGGGATTTTGTCTTTCCTGCTGTAAAACCGGGTACTGTATATTTAAATATTGATAGAACAGGAATCGACCCAAACAAGATCACTGCCCAAAAAACGCCTATTGTCGTCACAGTGGATGGGGGCAAGGATACATTCATAGAGATACCCTTAACTGAAAAGGCTGTGCTTTATGGCAGGGTTACGCTCTATGATTTTGAAAAAAACGGTTTTTGGTTAGACGGGGATACAAACATGGTGGAAGGCGGAGGTGCGGAAAATATGATAGTAGAGGTTAGCAATGGATCAGAAGTAAATCGCCGCATCACAGACAGTCGGGGACGTTTTGAGTTCGAAGAACTACGCCCTGGCAACTGGATTCTCAAAGTTTGGGGAGAAAATATCCCTGTTTACCACTCACTGGAAAAAGACACCTTTGAAATCCAGCTAAAACCTGGAGAGAATAGAGAACTAGTTATAAAGGCTTTGCCAAGAAAGCGCCATATCAATATAATAGACGAAGGCGGAATTATTACAGAAGAATAATTGAGCAGTTACAGCATTTTGAATATTTATAGATAAAAAAGCCGGGTCCGTAATCCGGACCCGGCGATATAATAGACATTAAAAATATCAAATAAATGTCCCTGTGCCGTAAGGGTATCCAAGCCTTGTGCCGTAATATCCAAGACCGGCGCCAAGACCGGAAAGCCCATAACCATATCCTAAATTAGCACCGTATAGGCCAGTCCCATATCCAAGACCGGC
>JAFGSM010000130.1 GCA_016934595.1 bacterium
AATTATAAATATATTTTTTAGATATATATTTATCACCTCCCCCTGATAGCAAAAAATATTTCTGTTGCAAAATCTGAAAAACAAGAGAGAGAATGAAATATTCAGATCAGTTTATAGTTCAGATCAGATTATAGTTTATATAGACTTAAAAATTCCTATTTTTGTTTTGGCATTTTTCATGATAAGCATTCATTACCTTTTGGCCATCAAGAAGTATAAAAATAGAATATTTTTTAAAAAAAATGAAATCAATAGGGATTTCGTCTGTCTGTATAAAATATAAACAATTTTAATACTTTTGTCAATAGACATTAAAGATTATGACGTTAAAGATTAGGAAAATATTAAAGATCAAAGATCAAAATCTGGACTGCCGTGTAATGATTATCCGCTTTGATTCCTATGTCAAAATCGTGTAGTATAAAATCCTAATCTTTTACCACATTAGCCTATTTTAATCCAGGGTTATTTCAATAATTTCAATTGAGTGTAACCAAAATGGTGCTATTCCATATTTGTCATTCCGGAGAAAGCCGGAATCCAGTATGTCCGGAAAATTGGAACAAGCAACAATGTTCTATTTTGGTTACACTCATTTCAATTTATAAAGATGGTAAAAAAGCCAAAGGCAAATAAGGAACGTACTGATCATCTGAAATCACTTTTTTTGAGCCAAAGTCTCAGCCTTAAAATCATTTTCTACATCGGTGTTATCCTTGTGATAGCCATATCCTTTTCCTTTTATCTTAACAATGATGCGCATGAGAAAGAACTTATCAATCTGATTCAGCTTCAGAGTCATCGTCTGACAGATACCATTAAAAAAACGATCAGGCACAATATGATAAATTACGGCAGCCATGCAGGGATTCAATCGCTTATCGAGACTATAGGGGACAGGGATGACATCGAAAAGGTATCTATTCTGGATCATGGGCAGATAAAGGCATCTTCATGGAGGGAGGAGGTGGGGATAATTTGCGCTAAGCAAGGGAAGGAATGCGCCTTGTGTCATTCTTCCAAAGAAGGAAGCCCTCCCCTGGCTGTATTTATCCACCGTTTGTTCAAGGATGAGAAAGGAAAAAGATTCATAGAGCTTTTCAATCCTATACAAAACGAGCCGGTTTGTTATCAATGCCATCCCAGGGAAAAACAGATACTCGGGATATTGAATATAGTAACATCTTTATCCAGAATGGATAAATCTATTATCGCTGGCAGGAAGGTAATGGTGATATCGACCATTATAATTTTCCTTTTAGTCTCCATAGAAATTTTTTACTTTATATATCGCTTTGTTCACTGTCCAATCCAGAAACTTACATCAGCAACCAGAAGGGTTGCAGGCGGGGATATTGATTATCATATAGATATTAATAGCACGGACGAAATAGGAGATCTGGCCAGGTCTTTTAATATTATGACGGAGAAACTGAAAAAATCATGGTCTGAGATTGAGGCGTGGAATCAGGAACTTGAAAAGAGGGTCGATGAGGCGACAGCCAAATTAAAACAGGCCAATAAAGAGTTGCAAAATACAAACCAGCGGCTTCAAATAGCAGATCAAAAAAAGGCAGATGTGCTTGTCACCGTTGCTCATGACATCCGTGGTCCCCTGGCGGCCATTAAGAACTGCATTGGAGTTATTTTGGGGGGATATTTGAGTAAAGATCAAAATAAACAGCAAGATATGCTTAAAAGGGCGGACCAGAGGGTTGAGGAACTCTTGAGGTTTACCAATAACCTGCTCGATCTTTCACTTATGGAGGAGTCCTGGCATGATCAAAAAGACATGGACTGTTCGGTCTTGATCAGAGCCATTATGCCAGAAATAGAAAAAATTGCGTCTAAAAGGGACATCTCAGTATCATTCAAAGGCGAAAAAAGCCTTCCTTTAATCGAAGGCGATAAGGCGCTTTTATCCAAGGCCTTTTTTTATATCATCGAAAACGCTATTAAATACAGTCATAACAATGGCGATATACAAATAGAATTAGCAAGCCAAAATGGCCGAAATATAGCATTTATGGTCGTTGATCAGGGTATAGGGATACCGGAAAAAGAGATCTCATGTATTTTTGAGCCTACCTTCAGGGGAGAGCTGGCCAGGAAACATAACCAGTCTGGCACAGGCGTAAGCATGGCTCTTGTCGAGAGGATAATCAATCTGCATAAAGGAAATATTATTGTAAATAGCGAAGAAGGCAAAGGGACGAAGGTTTCGGTTGTACTGCCGGGTGCAAGGCTGCCTATGGCGTGAAGGTATTTTTATACGAAGAAATTATACTATCCGCCTTTTGTTTCGAAAGATCAAGCATCTTCCAGACATAATCAAAATTGTGAACCCCTCTGCTTAAATCCTTTGATATAAATTCATAATTTGCCTTTGCCAGTTCAAATAGCTTATATTTTTCTTCAAAAAATGTCTTATCTTGATTTTCTTCCTGTTCATAATATCTAAATATTCTATCCAGTTGCTTAAGGGTGTATTTGAGATTTTCAAGCTCAATCGCCACTTCCGCTTGACGTCTATTTACCTCATTAATCAAATCGTTATCGTGGCAGGACGAGCATGTATTTAGGTCGGGAAAACATGCCTTTTTATGACAGTCTTTGCATGATATATCTTCGCCATGAGCGGATGGAACGTCTTCCAAACCTTTACCGCCTGATCCTTTAAGCATGTTTTCCTGATAGATATGGCACTTTCCGCAATCCTCATGCGAAACGTTCTTTTCATCATGACAATTAAAACAGGTATTTTGCATATTTGGCGAGCTGCGAAGGTCATCATCCCATCCATGGGCTATTCTATCGTGGCATGCCACGCATTTAAAACCCATTTTAGTATGAAAATCATGATTCACTCTGATTTTTAAACCTGTATCCAGGTTCTTCATAGAGTGGCAACCGGTTTTTATACAATAAACCGGCTTTGTACCCTTAACCACTTCTAAATATCCGCCTGTAATCTGTCCGGTGACATGGTAGTAAACCGATTTTATGCCTGCAAGCTTAACCTTGATATATCCCATGGCCCCCTCTTCAGCATGGCAGGCTATGCAGCTATCTATCTCACCCAAAATAGGGCCATGCTTTGACGACATCCATGTATCATGGGCCTGATTCATCTCGTGGCACCCTTTGCAAAAAGAATAGCGTTTTGTGTATTCGAACATCCCATATGCCGTGCTTATAAAGACCATCAATATGATGCTGCCCCAAAGATAGATATAAAATGCCTTTGTCTTAATGATAAACCTCCTGAAAAAGTGGGGTGTGGGGCCTCCGCCCCCACACCCCACCACCGACGATGTCGGTGGCATAGACCATCAGTTATAGATTTTAAAGGCAATGGAAAATATGCCTTTTTATTGTTTCTAAAATCTGCATAAAAGCACATCATCTATACATTAATATTTTCGGCATTTTGGGATTTAATCGGTGAAACATCCATGAATCTTCGATTCACAAAGGGGAATGAAAATAACCAAAGGGGATTTTCAAGTGAATTGTGCTCTTGTTTACACTCAAATAATTTGAATGCTGAAAAATCATGGGGTTAAAAAGGCTATATAATTTTGGTATAAGAACAGATTCATTAATAATTCTTATAAATATGACAACCAGTGCAGACGGTTGGCCCTGTTTTTTTGCCATCCGCCCTTATGATCATATGACAGCCAAGGCATTGTTTTAAATAGGCAGTCCTGAGTGATACTATGTCACCTGCATTATCCTTTCCATGGCAATTTATGCAACCTATAGGCAATTCATACGAATGTTCATCCCAGTCATGATGACATCTTTTACAGTCAAGACCTAATTCGATATGTTTTAGGTGTCCGAAATTAACAGGGCCAAACCTGTCTAAACGATGTACGTCATGTTCAATAATAATTGTTTCGGGTATTTCATTTGGAAAACAAAATAATATATTGAATAAATATGTGATAAAAAAACACAAAACAAATACGAAGCATATCATCATGCCATTTTTTAATGTCAGTGTGCAGGGAAACAATGACTTATTTTCGGAACAGATAGATTTAAAAAATGATATTTTTTTATCCGACATTATCATTACCCCTCCGAAAAAAGGTTACATTCTTGCCTTTTGTTTGCAATCCTTTAAATATCTGTCTAAAAGCTTTTACAAATTATATGCCATATTTATTTCTGTTATAAATCAGATATATAGCTAATCTCAGCAAATAAATTGATCATATAAAGATCATAAAATGTTCAATAATTGATGGTCAAAATGATAACAGGTAAACTATAAAAGATTTAAAATGATAATTTCAGAAAGAGACACACATAAATCTTCGATTCAAAAAGGGAAATGAAAATGCCCAAAAGGGATCTTCAAACGAATTAGATTGATAAAAAGACGTTCAATAGTTTTATTTATTATTCAAATGTTTTATTCGTTTCAAATATGCAGCAATTTTTGCCTCATAACCTCTTTCATTGGGATAGTAAAATTTAGCATCCTTTATCTGATCTGGGAGGTACTGTTGTTTTACGTATCCGCCCGAATATTTGTGAGGATACAGGTAATCTTGACCATATTTGAGGTCCTTCATCAGGTGGGTCGGGGCATTTCTCAGGTGAATCGGGACAGGCAGGGGGCCTTTTTCAGTTGCCGACTGTTTGGCCTTGATATAAGCCAGATATGAGGCGTTGCTTTTGGGCGCGCTTGCAAGATATGTGACTGCCTGGGCCAATGGAATCCATCCTTCGGCGTCGCCAACAAAATGGAATGCGTCTTTGGCGGCAACTGCAACCTGAATTGCCTGTGGGTCGGCATTTCCAATATCCTCAGAAGCGAAAATTATCATTCTTCTTGCGATAAACAGAGGGTCTTCACCGGCTTCCAACATCCTTGCAAGCCAATATAAGGCAGCATCCGGATCGCTCCCGCGCATACTTTTTATAAATGCTGATATAACATTGTAATGCTCTTCACCGCCTTTATCATAAACGAGGGCCTTTTTTTGCATGACCTCTTGCAGTGTAGAAATGGTGATCTGAATCTCTTTGCCAGTTTTTGCTGCATCGGAGAGTTTCTCTTGAATAGATTCTACGGAATTTTCAAGGACGGTAAGGGCTATGCGGGCGTCCCCCATAGAATATTCGGCAAGCCACTCCAAGGCATCTTTTTCAATTTTGATGTTTTTTAAAAAACCGAGACCTCTGTCTTCATTCATTAATGCCATCTTTAATATAGATATTATCTCTTGGCTTGTTAAAGGCTTCAAAACAAAAACCCTGGCCCTGGAAAGTAATGGTGGAATAACCTCAAAAGAGGGATTTTCAGTGGTTGCACCTATTAATATGATTGTGCCCGATTCCACAAAAGGCAGGAAAGCATCTTGCTGGGCCTTATTAAAACGGTGAATCTCATCTATAAACAGGATCGTTTTAATACCTTGTGATTTATATGTCTGCGCCTGCTTCATGATTTCCCTTGCTTCTTTTATTCCTGAGAGCACGGCGGAAAGTGAAACAAAACGGGCGATAGAATGGCTGGCAATAATATGTGCAAGGCTTGTTTTTCCTGAGCCTGGCGGTCCCCAGAGTATCAGAGACGGGACATGGTCATTTAATATAGCCTGTCTTAGAAAAAGACCGTCTCCGAGTATGTGAGACTGGCCGACAAATTCCGATATGTTTTTTGGCCGCATTCTTTCAGCCAATGGAAATTTTATATCCGGTTTCATGATAAACCCTTATGCCGCTTTGCAGCATCAGAAGCATGAAAATCTATTTTCGTGATAAACCCTCATACCGCTTTTTAGCGGCGCCACGAATCATGAAAATAAAATCTATTTTCGTACCAAAAAGATAAGGACAAGACTATAGTTTTATAAAAATATCTGCAATATCCAGCGCTATGGAGTGTGTAAAGGTTTTTAGCAGATAATTTTCCTTTATTGATTTTTATATAACAATTCCTCTACCGTGCGTTTTGGCACATGATGAACCCCATTTTTATCACGCCAGTATTTGATATCCGAATTTGAGTTAACGTCCTCAAGCACAACCTTCTCTGCAGGTTTTCCAAGGGCGATAACATAAAGAATCTCAAACTGTTCGGGTATTGATAAAGAATTTCTTAAGAGTTCCCGATCTATAGAGCCTAAAATGCAACCACCAAGCCCCAATTCAACTGCGCCAAGCAATATGCTTTGAGATGCAATGCCTGCATCACATGAAAAATTTTGGCTTATTGATTTATCTCCAAGCATGAGGATGTAAGCAGAAGGCCTTTGGCCTGGACCAGGTCCTGGCCAATCATTTAAATAACCTGCCCAAGAAAGTGTTTCAAAAACCAATCCGTTTTTTTTCTCAGCATTGCACAGCAGATATTTTAATGGCTGCAAATTGGCTGCAGATGGTGAGAACCGGGCAAGTTCAATCAATGACAAGAGGGTTTTATTTTCTATTATAAATTTTTCATCAAATCTTCTATAACTTCTGTTTTTCAGAATCAAATCACTTAGCATCGTGATTCCCCCTTTCTTTAAAAAGTTCATCTGTAAATCCCCCTTGGGTATTTTCATCCACCTTTGTGAATCGAAGATTCATGAACGTTTCACCTATAGCTCATTTTATGAGCAATGTGTTGATAATATGACCATATTATGAGTTTTATATTCAAAGCATCAACTATAAATCAAAAATAGATAATATAAATAATCTATTTATTTTTGATTTAGATAAAATTATTATATAATTTTGTTGGCAGCTAATATGCTTTTTGAGCTAAAAGGGGCGATAACAATAATGATAAAGATTAAAAAATATATGGTAATAAATTAGAATCTATCATGATAAAAAAATTTTATATCTTACTCTCTGCATGTATTGCCATATTTTTTTCCATGTATTACTTACCTCTCAAGCAGATACACGCTCAATATTCAATCTTCTTTAATGTCCAAGGGTTTCCTAGTATTTTTTTCAATCAGCCATCGAATATATTTTACCCTAATAATACCTTAATTAACAATGGCCCTATAAGCGCATATAATTTAGGGATAGTTCCTGATTTTTTGGGGCAGATTTCAAATGATTTTTTTAAAGGACTCGTTTTTTCATTTCCATTACAAGGCATTACACAGTTTGACAGCCCTGTTCTACAACAGGGAATTTATAAGGCATCTGAAAATAGTTACTTGCCTTATATTCAGGGATCTAATCCATATCCTTCGATAATCCAGGGGCAATCGAGTTTAAATTATAATAACTTTAATGTCCTCTCCGGCCCAATTCAATATCAGCCTTATGTGCAGAACAGCTTATATTATCCGTATGTCACAAACAATTCATTTTCCTCAGGAGTCAGAATAGCTGCCGCTCCTGCTGCTGAGGTTGTTCTTGCGAATCCGGATTATGGGATGTATTGCTGGGACCCCGTCAGATGGCTTGAAGGAGGTTATTATGTAGGGATATGGTGTCAAAATATTCCAATACGGGCACAATCCCTCGATAAACACGGCAGGCTTTATAATAAAGCGCCATCCTTCAGTGTTGAGCCTACAGGAGAAAAAGGAATAATGACGATATTGGACAGCTTGATTTCATTATACCAAGGGATTATTAGTGCCAGCGCGCCTGCCGATTATATTGTTACAGTAACAGTAGATTCGGCTATAACTGTGTCGGTTGCAAAAAGAAGAAGCGCTACGTGCGATTCGTGCCATCCCAAGCCTCCCGGGCATATAGGCATCCCTTGTACATGGGGGAATTGTCATGAATGCCATAATCTGGGGGACGTTTTACACAGACATGCTTATAAGGCAGGCATCGAAATCGATAATTGTTATAAGTGCCATCCTGCAGGCTGCCTGTCCGGAGCCCATGGGAATCTTGGGATATGGTGTACTCCTTGCCATGGAACGCTTGAAGATGCCAATTTTGGCAGGATGAAAATATCAGGGCAGCTTGGTAAACCTCAGTGCGCAAACTGTCATGACCCTGTTCACTCAGAGGCAGGTTCAGCGCTTTTTGTCGATTCGACAGGCCATGGCGGTATCTGGTGCATTAACTGCCATGGAGCTACACACGTTGAGTTGTCTCAACCTGTTGGTCTTAATAATTGCAAATTTTGCCATACAGTCCAGGCAAATATCCCATGGATGGGCCCTAATTGTGCCAATTGTCATGGATCTTCATATTCTCCTCATTTGGTGACCAGATAAACGTATTAAACAATCATGGCCAAGCATATATTGGCCGCCCCCATGAATGAAAATGTATTTTCATGTTAAAATAATATTTCAATAAGGAGCCTTGCAAATCCGATAAAACCGTGATAGGTCTAATATAAATCTGAAGTCCAAGATAAATTTTTAAATCTCTCAATAATTGAAAAATTTGGTTCTTAAAATCCATTAATAAAATATAAGACTTGCCAGAAGGGGAGAATATGGAAGAAAGGGTTGGATTGATTACAGGCGCAGGAAGTGGCATTGGGAAGGCTGTGGCTGTTAAATTGTCTCAGATGGGTATCAAAACAGTCCTAAATGATATATCTAAAGAGGGGCTGGACGAAACCCTACATCTAGTCCACAAGCAGGGCACAAAGGCGTTTGCCGCTGTGGGTGACATCTCCATATCCGATGATGTGGACATGATTGTGGATATGACTATATCTGAATTTAAACATATCGACATCCTGATAAATAACGCAGGAATAATTAGGGATAATTGGGTTTGGAATATGAGCGAACAGATGTGGGATGAGGTTTTGGATGTCAATCTGAAAGGGGCTTTCCTTTGCTCCAGGGCAGCGATAAGATATATGGGCAAACAAAAGTGGGGGAGGATTATAAATGTATCCTCTATCTCTTATTTAGGCAATTACTGTCAGGTCAATTACAGTTCATCCAAGGCGGGACTTATAGGTTTGACAAAAACATTGGCCTTGGAGCTTTCCCAGTTCAATATCACAGTAAACTGTGTTGTGCCAGGCCTGATCGATACCCCTATGATTAAAGGGATAAATCGCGATGCGATTATTCGGCGCACACCTTTAAAAAGGCTCGGAAGGTCTGAGGATGTTGCAAACCTTATCGGATTCCTGGTATCCCATGATGCGGATTTTATAACTGGTGAAGTTATTGGTGTTGATGGGGGGCTCGGTTTAGGTATAGGTCTTTAGCCTCATGTTTTTGAATAGTATCTTTACCATGGAAATACATTTTCATTCATGTGGGTGGCCAATATATGTTTGGCCATTAAAGTTTTGATTATAGGTTCATAAAATGTCTAAATTACCTCAAATCAGCAGATATTCAAAATCTAAAAAGATATATATACATACATTCGGTTGTCAGATGAACGAGCATGACTCTGAACAAATGGCCGGCCTTTTAGAGTTTGAGGGTTTTTCCTTGACGGATGAAATGGAGAAAGCGGACCTTATTCTGATTAATAGTTGCGCCATACGCAAAAAGGCGGAAGAAAAGGCATTCAGTGAGGCAGGACGATTGAAGGAACTGAAAAGGTTAAACCCTGACATAAGGATTGGGTTTTGCGGATGTGTAGCACAAAGGGAAAAAGAAAAGATATTTAAAAGGGCGACTTATATTGACCTTCTGTTTGGAACTTTGAACATCTCGGATCTTCCAGACATGCTGAAAAGGTTGTGGCATGGAGAAAAAAAGATATGCCAGTTCTTGGATGAGCCCGTATCTATGAAAAATCATTCAAACCATTGCTTGAGATTAAGTAAAATAAAGGCATGGGTAACAATTATGGAGGGGTGCAATAATTTCTGTTCATATTGTGTAGTCCCGTATGTGAGGGGAAGGGAGAGGAGCCGGTCTCCTGATGATATTATAGAGGAGGTAAATTTATTAGCAAAATCGGGATATAAGGAGGTTACCCTTCTTGGGCAGAATGTAAACTCGTATGGAAAAGGCATGAATCCTCCATCTGATTTCCCATCGCTGCTTCACCGTTTGAATGAAATTGAAGGGCTTGAAAGGATAAGGTTTGTGACCTCGCATCCCAAGGACCTTTCAATGGATTTGGTTTTTGCCATCAGAGACTGTAAAAAGGTTTGCGATCACATCCATTTGCCGTTACAGTCAGGTTCCAATGCCGTTTTAAAAAAGATGGGAAGATGTTATACTGTAGAGGAATATTTATACAAAGTCAGTGTATTAAGAGACTGCGTACCCGGGATATCTCTTACAGGAGATATAATTTGCGGTTTCCCTGGAGAGACGGACAGGGATTTTGAGAAGACGCTTGATGTTATAGAGTGTGTCCGTTATGACGGGCTTTTTTCCTTTAAGTATTCAGATCGTCCCCAGACAAGCGCATCCAAGATGCCGGATCATATTCCTGAAATAGTGAAAGCGGAGAGACTACAAAGGCTTCAAACCCTTCAAAACAGGATCTGTTCAGAGATAAATTCTGAAATGGTTGATAGCGAATTGCCGGTTTTAATCGAAGGCTACAGCAAGATGAATCCCCGCAAGCTGACCGGACGAACAAGAACAAACAAAGTTGTCAACTTGGAGGGGACAAAAGAAATAATAGGCAGGACTGTTATGGTTAAAATCACATGCTCAAAAAAGTTTAACCTTGAAGGGGAGGTCATTCAAACTTGATTTTTAAAACCAGAAAATGATACCATTATAATATAAGAAAAAGAAAAATGACCTCTTAATATGATACTCATAAGTATCTTAAATATGGGGGCTTCAACATGTTAATAGAAATGAAAGTCGACCGTATAACTATCGATCCATTATTCAATACACCTATAGTTATATTAAGAGACATATCCAATAAGCATTCCCTGCCAATATGGGTTGGCACATTTGAGGCGCAGGCCATTATCTTCGGTATCAACAAAAAAGGATTGCCACGCCCGCTTCCTTACGATATTATGAAAGATTTGATGGAAAAGGTTGAATTGACCTTAGAAAAGGTGATTGTAAGCGATTTGCAGGATAATACATTCTATGCAGTCATTGAATTAAACAGGAACGGAAATAAAATCCAGATAGACTCAAGACCTAGCGATGCCATTGCCCTCGCTGTGAGAATGGGTTGCCCGATCATGGTTTCCGATAAAGTGATCAAAAAGGCAAAAACTATCGATATCAGCAATGAAAATACCGAAAATAAGCAGATGGAGATAGAGAAATCTATCCATGACAAGGAAGAATTAAAGGACTGGCTTAAGAAATTGAAACCCGAAGATTTCGGCGAATATGAAATGTAGGATTAAGGGACTGCTCAATTACTGGGCGCCTCCAGTCATTCTGAAGATATTAATTTTTATTCTTTCTTCAAGATCATCCATTCAAATTGGACCCCAAATCCATCATATTGATAAACTCTATCATGCTTTGATATACTTTATTTTAACCCTTCTTCTTTGGAGGGCGTTTTATTATGCATCGCCGCTATTCTTTAAAAAAAGGGCGATATGGTTTGCCGTTATATTGACCATGTTTTTTGGTTTAAGCGATGAGTGGCATCAATCTTTTGTGCCATTAAGGTATGCCAGTATTTTTGATCTTGTTTTTGATACCATCGGCGCTTTTATGGCCGTTTTGGTGGTTTTTTACTGGAATAATGGAAATAAAGTCAAAGAAAGGGAATATAACAAGGAGTATACAGCATGATGGTGACCTGATAAGAATCTATCATCTGCTTTTTAAAAGATTTGGGCCACAGCGCTGGTGGCCCGGAGAGACGCCTTTTGAAGTCGTGGTAGGCGCAATTTTGACCCAAAACACAGCATGGACAAATGTCGCACGAGCTATCCATAACCTAAAAAATGCGGGATGCCTTGAACCACAGTCACTATATCAAATCGATATTTATCGATTATCAGAGCTTATCCGCCCGTCAGGTTATTATAATATAAAGGGACGCAGGCTTAAGGTATTTATCGATCATCTTTTCGAAAGCCATGAAGGTAATCTGGAAAGGATGTTTGGCCAAGAGACGAATATACTGAGGGAAGAGTTGCTTGGAATAAAGGGCATAGGCCCTGAAACTGCCGATTCTATAATGCTTTACGCTGCCAACAAACCGGTTTTTGTTGTGGACGCTTATACAAAAAGGATATTCTCCAGGCATGGATTTTTCCCAGTAACATGGGGGTATAATGTTGTCCAATCCTTTTTTATGGATTTTTTACCACATAATATTAAGATATATAATGAATATCATGCCCTTATTGTAAGGCTTGCAAAGGAGCATTGTAAAAAGAAACCTGTTTGCTTTAAATGCCCTTTGGAAGATCTAAAAGACAAAAATCTATCATAAGGAAAAAACCAAATGGCCGAATTAAAAGCAATATTTTTTGATATCGATGATACACTGTATTCCACTTCCGAATTTGCCAAAGCTGCTCGTCTTAACAGTATTTATGCAATGATAAGGGCAGGACTTAACTGCAATGTCAATCAATGCATCCAGGAACTAAAAGAGGTGACTGAAGAGTTTGGGCCAAACTTTGAACATCACTATGACCGTCTTCTCTTGAGGCTTCCAGTGGAAAGTTATAAAGGCATTAACCCTGCCGTTATAGTTGCTGCCGGGGTAGTAGCGTACCACAAAACGAAAAACAGCAGTTTAAAACCTTATGATGATGTGGTTGAGACTATGCGAATACTTTCCAAAACAGATATTATCCTGGGCATAATAACCGCTGGACTTAAGATTAAGCAGGCTGAAAAGCTTGTAAGGCTTGAACTGCTAGAATATTTGGAACCAAAAGCCATATTCATCACGGATCAGATGGGGATAGGAAAACCGAACTTAAAACTGTATAAAAATGCCTGTGATAGTCTGGGCCTGCCGCCCCAATCTTGCATGTATGTAGGAGATAATCCCATAACAGACATAGACCCTCCTAATAAACTGGGCATGATCACAGTCCTGAACAGAAGAAGCGGAAAATATTTGAGCATTGTCGGCAAGACATCCCCAAAGCATACTATTACGGATATGTGGGACCTGCTAAAGATAATAAAGGAGGATTATAACATCACAATATAATTGAATCGCATAGGAATTTCCATTTTTTATGCGGGTTTTCAGCCAGGTTTAATAAAGTCCGCCCGAAGGGCGCTAATTTGATTAACGGATTTGTTACCCCCCCTTTTTCTGATGGCATTCATACCATAAAAATCCTTTGCAAGTGAATCCATACTTTTATTCCTATCAGGAAATATAGTAAAATTGGCTTATCCTATTACAGGTGTAATAGATGACGATCTCTTATTATATTTAGTATAAATTCATGATATCAACCGAATATATCATTAAGGATATAGATTTAGGTTTATAGGTTAAAGGCAATTGTGTTTTATAGGTTTATATTAAAGATCTCATTTGGAATATTCGGGGACTATCCTAATGAAAGTAAAATTTTGGGGTGTTAGGGGTTCATTGCCGACACCAATGGTTTCTGAACATATAGAAGAGAAGGTGAGATATATTTTGAATGGACTGAAGCAAGGGGACGAAGATAGGTCTAATAATCATATTTCCATAGATTCTATAAAAAATGGAACCGTTGGAGGAAATACATCCTGTGTTGAAGTAACGGCGGGTGAAGAGGTTATCATATTTGATGCAGGCAGCGGGTTGATGCCATTAGGGATGGATATTATAAAGAGGGAACCGGAGCGTTCAAGAAAGAGATTTCATATATTGCTCAGTCATACGCACTGGGATCATATCATGGGGTTACCTTATTTTGCGCCTGCCTACAACAAGGGAAATGAGATTCTCATATACAGCCCTCACCCGGATATCCAGGAAAGATTGGAATTGCAACAGGATCCCAGGTTCTTTCCTATATCCTTATATCAGATGGGCGCAAAGGTCGAGTTTAGGATTCTAAATAAAGAGGAAAGCGTAAGGATAGATAATGCATATATAAGATGCATGGCGCAGAGCCATCCAGGGATATCCTATGCATATAAACTTATAGATGCTGGTGGAAAAATCCTTGTATATTCTACTGATGCTGAATATAAAGGTATGGTTCAGGAGAATCTTGATGATACTATAAGGTTTTTTCATGAAGCCGATGCGCTGATCGCCGATGCTCAATATACCTTTATGGATTCATTCGAAAAACAGGATTGGGGGCACAGTTCTTCCTTCGTAGTGGCGGAATTGGCTATAAAGGCAGGTGTTAAGAGATTGTTTTTGTTTCATTATGACCCGACATACCGCGACCGGAAACTGCTCGAAATTTTGGACCAGACAAGGAATTTTGCCGCAGATTTAACAGATGGTTATGTTCCCCTGAGTATAGATCTTGCCGTTGAGGGTTTTGAGTTCGAATTATCCGGATGATATTCACGGTAACTTTTCATGCCGCTTTACGGCTCCACTAAGTATAAAATAGAGACTATTTTCGGGACAAACATTTATGGCCTTTCAGGTCGACACGAAGGATGAAAATAAACAATAAGGTCTATTGTTAAGAAAAACGAATGAGATTGAGCATAGGAAAAAAGTTGATATCCGCCACTATGGCTATGCTTATCCTGGTTTTGGCCATAAGCATAGTCTCCATCTGGAGTATTCAAAGGGTTGGAAGAGGCGGCGATATAATACTGAAGGCGTCTTCCGATATTTGTATGATCCAGGACCTGCGCCTTTCCTTCGAAAAAGTCCTTATGCCCCCTCACGATTATCTGATTTACGGCAAAACAGATGAGATCGAAAACTTTGAAAAAAAATTTAATAAGTTAAGCCTTGCCCTTAATCAGGTTTCCAGTGTTTTAAGAGAATCGGAAAGCATCAAGATTAACCAGGTGGAATTCCCTCTTTTGTTTACCAAAGAAGGCATAACAAGAATAGGGACTCTGGCAACGGAGATACTTTCTATTCCTGATCCCTTGGGTCTTGAGGCAGGAAGGCTGATGAAGGTGATGGATGCCACGACGGAACAGATAAAGCAAGACCTCGAAGGATTGATAAATATCGTATCCAAGGATAAGGATTCAAATATATTAGAACCTGTTTACCGGTTTATGATCTCTTTCCAGGGGATACTCATGCCGCCTCATGATTATCTGATATTGGGAGACAAGGCGGAAAGAGATCATTATAAAAGGCTGCTTCCGGATCTTGTCAAGGAGACAGATGAGATATTGAGGCTTTCAAAGCCGGGAGTTGAGAGGGATATCGTTGCTGAAGTAAAAAGGGATTTTGATGAGGTGGCCAGCCTTGCGGCCCAGATTTTGGCTATTGAAGATCCGCTCAAAATGGGTGCAGCAGAGAAAATGAAGCAAATGGATTTCATGGCAGAAAGTGTTATTAAGGAACTTGACACACTTCTGGATTATTTTAAGAGCAACGCAAAGATCGCCAATCAGAGGGCAGACCGTATCAAGTCCGCTGCTATAAATTTTGCCATTGTGACAAGTCTGATTCTGGTTATAGGAGGCCTTATAGGAGGGCTCGCATTTTCCTCCAATATCACAGGCCCTGTCCGGCAGCTTCTTGAGGCTACCCAGAGGATTTCATCCGGTGATCTCACCCATAAGGCAAAAGTTAAATCCAAGGATGAGATCGGGGAACTGGCCAAATCCTTTAACCGGATGACGGAGGACCTCAACACATATCAGGGGGAGCTTATAAATGCCAAGGAATATATAGACAACATTATTAAGAGTATGATAGATACGCTGATAGTGGTGGATCCTTTCGGCAAAATCAATACGGTCAATAAGGCTGCTTTGCACCTGCTCAAATATGGGCACGAAGGGGACCTTCTGGGCAAACCAGTTGAAAGAGTCTTTGTAAAGGACGCTGGTCTCTTCAGCGGCAAGGAGATGGAGATGCTAATCAAAGAAGGTTCGATAAGAAACTATGACACAGTTTGCATGACCGGAGATGGGGTTGAGATTCCAATAAACCTTTCCGCATCCGCAATGAGGGATAAAAATGGAAATCTCCTTGGAACTGTTTGTGTGGCGAGGGATGTGAGAGAGATACAAAAACTCATAAACGATCTGAAGCTGGCTTATAAAAACCTGAAATCCACTCAGGCTCAACTGATACAGTCTTCAAGGCTGGCTTCAATGGGTGTTCTTGCGGCAGGCGTGGCTCATGAGATAAATAATCCCATGAATACCATTATCAACTATGCAGGGTTCCTGGAGGATGAATTGGATGCAGGAACTGATCAGGCAGATTATGTGCAGGGCATCCTTAAGGAGGGCCAGAGGATTATCAATATTGTAAAGGATCTGCTGGCGTTTGCCAGGGCAGATAAACAGGAGCATACCCCTTGCCGGATAACGGATATAATAAACGCATCCCTTGAGTTTATGAACGTCTATATCGCAAAGGATGGAATCAACATCAAGACATCGTTCAGTCCTCATATGCCGGAAATAAGATGCAAATTCAATCAGTTGCAACAGGTATTTATTAATCTGATCCTTAATTCGAGGGATGCCTTAAATGAAAAATATCCTGATCCGGACAAAAACAAGGTAATCCTGATCGATGTAAAGACAATTGAAAAGGAGGGTGTTCTTTTTGTAAGGATAGTTTTCAGGGATAAAGGGATTGGAATCCCAAATGAGAATCTTGATAAGATATTCGATCCTTTTTTCACGACAAAGAGGGCAGATAAGGGGACAGGTTTAGGTCTCAGCATCAGTTATGGTATAATAGCTGATCATAAAGGAAGCATCAAGGTAGAAAGCCGTGAAGGAGAGCATACCACATTTATTATTGACCTGCCGGCGGAAGCATGGCCGGTCTGAACTGGAGGGGCAATATGCCTGCGATTCTTATAGTGGATGATGAAGAAGGGGTTAGGATAACCCTCAAAAAGATCCTGGAAAAACAGGGTTATCTGGTTGATACAGCCGGATATTTTGAAGAAGCAATGATTGCATTAAATGAAAAATCATACGATACGGTTGTGGCCGACATTAAGTTGCCGGGGATGAGCGGGATTGATTTGATCAAGGACATTAAAAAGCAGGACGAAGACCTTCCTGTTATTATGATTACAGGCGATCCCAATATTGAGACCGCTGCTGAGGCAGTTCGGCAGGGCGCTTACGACTATGTCCCAAAACCGATCACCAAGCACAATCTACCGCCTGTTGTATCCAGGGCTGTTGATAAAAAGGCCCTTATGGATGAAAAAAGGAGGCTGGAGAAAGAAAATCTTGAATATCAGCGGGATCTTGAGAGGAAGGTAAAAGAGAGGACTGAAAAGATAGAGGCGTTGAATCAGATACTCAAGGAATCACAGGCAAAACTGATCCTTTCCGAACGTCTCGCCACTCTGGGCACATTCATTTCATTTGTTAGTCATGACCTGCGTAATCCTCTTAGTGTCATACACAACTCGATTTATTATCTAAGAGGACGCATAAAATCCGATGACCCTAAAGTGGAGAAATACTTCGGGATTATAGAGGATGAAGTCAAGCTTGCCAATAAGATCATAGATGATTTCCTTTTGTTTACAAAGGGAAGGCCCTTAGACCTGCAATGGGTAAATATCAACGGTCTTATTTCGAAGATCATCGATCTGGTTGTTATACCTGGAAATATAAGACTGGTTTTGGATTTCAAGGAAGACCTGCCTGACATAGAGGTCGATGGAGATCAGATAAGGCAGGTGCTCGTCAACATGATCAATAACGCTATTCAGGCAATGCCCGGTGGAGGGGATTTAACGATCGGAACTAAAATTGACGGGAAATTTGTTGTAACAGATATATCCGATACAGGAATAGGCATGTCTAACGATGATCTTGCCAGGTTGTTTGATCCTTTCTTTAGCAAAAAAGAAAAAGGTACCGGTTTGGGACTTGTCATCTGCAAGTTCCTTATAGATCGGCATTACGGAAAAATATCGGTAACAAGCCATGAAGGAAAAGGCAGCACCTTTTCCATACATTTGCCTGTATCTCAAGAAATCCTGCATAGCAGGACATGATTGAACAATGGATCGCGTCTTATCCCCAGTTTTATCTTTCAAAGAAATCCTTGGCCATGATGGGCCTTTTGCCAGATCCTTGCCAAATTACGAATACCGTTCTTCCCAGGTTGAAATGGCTGAGATAATTGCCGATGCCATGAAGGGACAAAAGACCGCCCTTATCGAGGCAGGCACAGGTACAGGCAAGACTATCGCATACCTGTTACCTTTGATTTGCCTTGGTCTCAGGTGTGTCGTATCTACCGGAACGAAAAATCTTCAGGCCCAGTTAATAAGAAAGGATATCCCTCTACTGGAAAAAACCTTTGGCAGAAGCATCAAGGCTTACAGTCTGAAGGGCAGGTCTAATTATATATGTTGGAGGAAGTGGAGACAGTTTTTGGCCCGTCCTGGATTAAACCTTTCGGGGATTGGTGATTCGTTGACAGTTATAAAAAAATGGGTTAGCAAGACAAGCAAAGGGGAACAGAGCGAACTGGAATGGCTTGCAGATGACGACCCGCTTTGGTCTGAGATATGTTCTTCGACAGACACATGCAGGGGACAAAAGTGTGAAAATTATGAAAGCTGTTTTGTAACAAAGGCAAGACAGGAGGCAGCGAGCGCCGATCTTGTAATTGTCAATCATCACCTGCTGATGGCTGACTGTTGTTTGAGGCAGCGGGCAAATGTAAGCGCTATACCTAACTATTCAAGGCTTATACTGGATGAGGCCCATATGATCGAGCAGATTGCCACCGAATATTTTGGTTTGATGGTAAGCGCTAGGAGGATCCAGGATTTGACAGGCGATATAAGACGGGAGATGTCTGAGGCGCATGTCGAAAAAAAAGAGATTCATGAATGTATGGATCATGTCATAAAAAGGTCGTTCGCTTTTTTCGGATCAATACCAATAGCTGAAGAGCGATTTGCTATAAATGAAGGTGTTATAACAGCAGAAGCGAGGGACAATTTGTATAATCTATTAAGATCACTTGAACTTTTGGATTCCAATTTAGAGGAGATTACCCCTAAATGCGATTCCATTTCAGGGTGCCGGAGAAGGGCGCAGGAAATCAAATCCACACTGGAGTTTATCGCCGATCATGGCGACCCTGATTATGTGTTTTGGGGGGAAAGACAGGGAAATTCCCTGACCTTAAAGGTTTCGCCCATCGATATCTCACAGCAGCTTTCGATACATCTTTTTAAACCTCTCAAGGGTGTTGTCCTTACATCAGCCACTCTTTCAACAGGTCAGGATTTTGATTATGTTAGGTCAAGGCTGGGAGTGTCACCTGATATAGAACTGATGCTTGAGTCACATTTCGACTATAAAAAACAGGCAGTGATTTTCATTCCAATGGATATGCCAGGGCCTGCGAGTGATGAATTTCTTGAGCATCTTGGACCCCGGATCAGCCAAATCCTGCGTTTGACAAACGGCAGGACGCTCCTCCTTTTTACAAGCTATCGTAATCTCAATGCCACATACAAGTATCTTTGCAGGGAAAATTTGGGATATAAGCTGCTTAAACAGGGGGACAGGCCCAAGGAATGTCTTCTTGAGGAATTTTGCTCGGATATATCTTCGGTTCTCTTTGCTACAAGCAGTTTCTGGCAGGGTGTGGACGTTCCAGGCGATGCCCTGAGCTGTGTGATTATTGACAGGCTTCCGTTCTCGGTGCCTACTGATCCTGTGACAGAGGCCAGGATAAATTGGATCAGGAACAGGGGAGGGAATCCGTTTTTGGAGTATCAACTCCCATCCGCTGTTATTTTATTAAAACAGGGGCTTGGCCGTCTTATTCGTCACAGGAATGACAGGGGGCTATTGGTGATCCTTGATTCAAGGATCTGCACAAAATCCTACGGAAAGATTATATTAAAGGATTTGCCTAAGTGCCCTGTCGTCTTGACTCTGGACAAAACAGTTACGGACTTTATCAGCCATTGACAATTAACAACAATATATGATATTAATAGGCCAGTTTGAGCTGACTGCCTGAAAAATATTCAAAATAGCCTTTTAGGGGGGGGTTTGGGAAAGAAACTGACTATAATCTTAATCCCGGATACAGCGTCGAAACCCAGAAAGATTTACATTTCCAGAAAGCTGATCAAATATATGAGTTTTTTGGGCCTCACGGGTATGGTTTTCTTGGGTTTTTTGGTTTATAACTATCTGGGATTGAAAAGGCAAGTAGTGAATATCGCAGAGCTTAAAGAAGAAAACCGTCAGCAGAAACTCCATCTGAATTCTCTAACCAAAGATATAGAATCCTTAAACAACAGGCTAAATCATCTCAATAATTCTAATAATAAGCTTCAGATCTTGGCAGGCATTAAAGACCCGCACAACAACAAACAGGTCTTTGGAGTGGGCGGGGGGATAGCCGATGGCATGTATGAATTTTCAAGGACGAATCTTGCCAGGCTGGTTGAACAGATGCACGAGGAACTGGAGAATTTGGAGCTTGAGATGATAGACCAGGAGAATACCCTTCTGGAGATGACCACTCTTATAGAAGACCGTAAATCGATCCTTGATTCCACGCCTGCCATATGGCCTACAAAAGGCTGGATAACTTCCAAATTTGGCTACCGAAAGTCGCCATATACTGGCAAAAAGGTAATGCATTCCGGTTTGGACATTGCTTCAAGAAGGGGCACTCCAATAGTTGCCACAGCCCGGGGGATAGTCACTTTTTCCGGGATAAAGGGAAATTATGGCAAGGTTGTCGCTCTCGCTCACGGGTATGGATTTACAACAATATACGGCCATAATTCCGTTAATCTGGTTAAAGTTGGCGATAAGGTGGAAAGAGGTGATGTAATAGCCTATCTGGGCAATACCGGCCGCAGCACTGCCCCCCATCTTCATTACGAGGTCAGGGTCAATGAAATCCCTGTCAATCCGGCCTATTACATGCTGGATTGAGATTCCGCATGCTGAATTGACATTCGCCCGCTTAAGGATTACAAACCAAACTTTTCAAAAACATAATGATTTTATATGTGCGCTATGTTTTACTTTATATGAAAATGATCGAACAATACTTTGTTTTTATTCATTTTAATGCTTCGTTGTGACTGTAAGGTCATGGAGGTTACTTTCAATAGATTTTAATTAAAGGTCATGGGGGTTACTTTCAATAGATTTTAATTAATGGAGGCGGCCAATTAAGATTCGGCCGCGATCCTTTATTAACAAAATATGGAGGAAAGATTGGACAAGGAACAGATAATCAGGTTTATGTCAGAAGCACCTTATCCCATGGGCATATCAGAGCTTTGCAGGCGAATGGATGTCCCTAAACCTGAACAGAATATTTTTAAAGGATTTTTAAAAAACCTGGAGGCAGAGGGAGAGATAATCCTTATAAAAGGCGGCAGGTACGGGCTTCCGCAGCGTATGAACCTGGCTGTAGGACGCGTACAAGCCCATCCGGATGGTTACGGGTTTCTCATCCCTGACAAGGCAGGCCAGCCGGATGTTTTTATAAATGCGGCCAATATGAAGGGGGTTTGGGATGGAGACCGCGTTGTTGTAAGGGTGGAGGCGGTAAGAAATAAAAAAAGATATGAAGGAAAGGTCATAAGGGTCTTAAGCAGGGGACATCACCAGATCATTGGGCGTTATGAAGGAACAAAGAGACTAGGTTATATAGTTCCACTTGAGAGGCGTTTGACAGAGGATATAGTTGTGCCCAAAAAACAGAGTCAGGGCGCTAAAAAAGGCGATATCGTAGTCGCAAGGATAGTTCAGCATCCTACGCCTCAAAGGAGCCCTATCGGACAAATAATAGAAATCCTGGGCAGAGAAGGTGGAGCTGGTTTGGATGAAGAGATCATTATCCGCAACCGTGAATTGCCTGTCGATTTTCCTGATGAATGTAAGGAAGAGGCAGGTAAAATATCCCAAAAGGTATTGCCTGATCACATTGCAGGCAGGCTTGACCTTAGGGACCAGCTTGCCTTTACCATAGACGGTGAAAGCGCCAAGGATTTTGATGACGCTGTTTCCATAGAGGATTTGGGAAACGGGGATGTGCGTCTTTGGGTGCATATAGCAGACGTTGGTTTTTATGTGAAACCGGGCGGCAAGATTGATAAAGAGGCATATAAAAGGGGGACAAGCGTATATTTCCCTGACCGTGTCCTTCCAATGCTCCCTTTTGACCTTTCCGACGGGATTTGCAGTCTGAAGCCTGATGAGGAACGCCTTGCTTTATCGGTAGGGATAGATTTTGGCCCTCGCGGAGGGATAAAAGATTATCAGATAAGAGAAACAGTTATTAAGAGTAAGGCGAGGCTGACCTATACATTGTGCGGGAAGATCCTTGAAGGCAGAGTGGACAAAGATGAGTTAAGGCGTTGGTCTTATATAATACCTTCATTGAACCTCATGAATTCCTTGAGCAAGAAACTGAGAAAGCGAAGACAGCAGAACGGAAGCCTTGATTTTGACCTCCCGGAACCCGAAATTATTCTGGATGTCAGTGGAAATGTTCAAGATATACTCAAACTGCAAAGGAATGATTCACATCTGCTGATAGAAGAATTCATGCTCATGGTTAATCAGATTGTTGCCACCTATCTTGTAAACATGAATTATCCTGCTATCTTCAGAATTCATGAACTGCCGGATGAAGAGAAATTGATGAACCTCTTTGAGGCTGTAAATCCTTTGGGTTATTCCTTTCCATCACCAGACAAGATCAAGGCAAAGGATTTACAGAAACTACTTGCCAAGGCCAAAGGAAGACCTGAGGAGCAACTTTTGAATATGCTCGTTTTAAGGTCTATGAAAAGGGCTATATATGCTGTGAAGAACATAGGACATTTTGGGCTTGCAATGCCCATTTATACCCATTTTACTTCGCCAATCCGCCGTTACCCTGACCTCATCGTCCACAGATTGATCAGGGGGGTTTGGGGACAGAAGAAACTATGCATAGGTGGCGCAGGTCTTCAGGAATATCTTGAGAAAGCCGCTGATCATTCATCTGCAAGAGAGCGTATAGCCGAGGATGCAGAAAGGGAGATTGTGGACTTGAAGAGGGTTAGATATATGCAGGACAAGCTGGGGGGAGAATATACAGGGATTATAAGCGGGGTAACGAGCTTTGGCATATTTGTGGAACTGGATGATATCTTTGTTGAAGGCCTTGTTCACATAAGCAGCATAACGGATGACTTTTATCACTTTAATGAGGCAGGCCATCAATTGAAAGGTGAAAGAACGGGTAGAATATTCCGCCTTGGAGACAAGGTGAAAATAAGGGTCGACAAGGTTGATCTGGAACGAAGACAGATCGATTTCGGTTTGATCGCATTATAGAAAATCCCAAGATTATTTTCTAAGCAAACCCTCATGGCCTTTCAGGCCGCCGCGAAGAATGAAAAAAGGAGTCTATTTTCGAGACAAAAAGGGGTAAGAATACATAGTCTATTCTTGCTTATTTTGATGGCCTCTTAAAAAATCCTAACTCGGCAGTTTAGATCATCATAACTTTCTATGAGGCAGTCCGGCAACTCATTTTGCGCATAAAAAATATATTGTATATTACAATAATGATCTTAAAATCACAGTATAATCTGTATTTTTGACAGAATTTTATAGTTGTCGGACAGACTCATAGTTTTATTATACAATATCTTTACAAATTCGACTTTTGACGAGGCTGTCAAATTTTTTTTTATTAACAAGCCCCAAAAGTGCGATAAAGCCTAATCCAAGGAAAAGGAATGTGCAAGATTCCGGCACAGGATTTTTGATCCTTTCATAGATTACATCATTGGCGCAGTTTACACCCCATCCGATAATGAATTCATCGCTCAAAGCAATCTGACTGTCAAAGTAGTTATTTCCGTCATAATCAAATTTGAAAATCGCTGTTCTTTTACTATTTACAGGATTACTGCTTTCCCACCCGGAAAACCATATTTGATATAATGGTATATCATCAACTTTAAGGCCAATTGGATGTTGATCTCTTATATTGTAGCCACTCCAACCTCCTGAATTGTCCGATCCAGATTTAATATAATTGCAATCTGTGGAAGAATCCTTTAGGAATTGGCCGTCGATGTCATATACTTTAAAGGCTCCTGGCTCTAAATTATATTTGCCATCACCATCAGTATCTGAGCCCATCTGTTTCATATTATTAATACCGGGTTCGTATCCTTTTCCAAGAGGATCAAATATTTTGATCAAATAATCCCATTCTGAATCCGCATCCTTATCTATAAAAAGGTCCCCAGGAAACAGAACCCACCAAATATTGGAATTTCCAGAATATTCCATACGTAATTCCTTCAAAAAGCCTTTATCACTGATGATTGCTTTGCCTCCGCCACTATTAAAACCCAAAAGGTCAGGAATCCCTACCGAATCTATTTGGTCTTTGGTGGGGCTATATTGCCAGCCAGGCCAAAACCAAACAGTATCCGAAAACTCGACCGTTATCAAATTTGTCATGGCTTTAGGTGACAAGGATAAAATACAACATAACAAGATGATAAATGCAAGAATGAACTTTTTCATCTAATTTCCCTCCAATTGAAGTAACTGTTTTCCCTTTCAGCATTGCGATAGTCTGAAGGCGAAGAGGCAATCCCAAAAAAAGATCACTACTTCCTTCCGTTTGCAACGCCTGCAATCTGAAAAAAGGGTAAATTTATTACCAACCAAACATTGATGGTCTCGTAAAAAGTATTTTTAATGTTTAAAAATCACCGATATATTAATAAAATATACAATAAATTTATAACATCGTAGTG
>JAFGSM010000131.1 GCA_016934595.1 bacterium
CTCAGGGCCAATACCGCTTCCTACCAGAAAGACAAGATATACGGTTTTGAGATCGCCTCATATAGATAAAAAGTCAAGGGAGCAGTTTGAGATCCGGACACACAAAAGGATACTGGACATTATAGAGCCAACAGCGGAAACCGTAGACGCACTGATGCATTTGGATCTTCCAGCAGGGATAGATGTTGAAATAAAACTATAGTTTTTATATTTTCTATAGTTTGGAAAGCAAAAAATGAAGACAGATATATTTGACATAAAAGGACAAAAGGCAAGGGAATATGATTTGCCCGATGAGATTTTCGCAGCACCGGTCAAAACCCATTTGATTTATGATGCAGTCAGATATCAACTGGCTAAGCGAAGGCAGGGGACGGTGGCAACTAAAAACAAGGCTGCGGTAAGAGGCGGAGGCATTAAACCCTGGAGGCAGAAAGGCACAGGCAGGGCTAGAGCCGGAAGCATCAGGTCCCCCTTATGGGTGGGCGGCGGAACTGTATTCGGACCTCAACCACGGAATTTCTCCATCAAGGTAAATAAAAAGGCCAGAAAGGGGGCACTGAGATCTACTCTGAGCCTTAAGGCCCAAAATCAAGAATTGGTTCTTATGGATATTTTAGATTTAGAAGAGGGCAAGACGAGATTGGCTGTAAATATCCTTGCCGATAGGGGGTTTGGAAAAGGTACGGGGATTTTAATCCTTGTTGATGGAGGTTATGAAAATCTAAAGCGGGCTACTAATAACATACCCGGAGTAAAGGTTATTGATTTGGCGGGCCTCAATGTTTATGACCTTCTGTGGTATCAAAAGCTGATAATATTAACGTCCGCTCTGCCCAAACTAGAGGAGGCTTTAGCCTGATGAAATCGCCTTATGAGATTATAAAAGTGCCTTTGTTGACGGAAAAGAGCACTATCATGAATCAGAAAAACAATAAGGCATCGTTTAATGTTGCCTGCAATGCCAACAAGAAGGAGATCGCAAAATCAGTTGAAGAGATATTCAATTGCCATATAACAAAGGTAAATATTATAAATGTTCAGGGGAAAAAAAAGAGGCTGGGCAAGTATCTGGGCAGACGTTCTAACTGGAAAAAGGCTATATGCACTGTGGCCGAGGGCGATAAGATCGATATAATTGAAGGTATGTAATCTTTTTGTGTAATCAAAAACGACTAATAGGTATTAAATCAAAGAGAAAATGAAATGGGTATAAAGACCTATAAACCAACAACATCAAGTCAAAGATTTAAAACAGGGTTTACCTTTGACGAGATCACTAAAAGTGTCCCTGAGAAATCATTAATCAAAAGGATTAAAAGGAGAAGCGGCAGAAATTCTGCAGGGAGAATAACCTGCCGTCATAAAGGCGGGGGGCATAAAAGAAGATACAGGATTATAGATTTCAAGCGTGAAAAAGATGGAGTGCCTGCAAAGGTTGTAAGCATTGAGTATGATCCAAACAGGTCCTCAAGGATAGCCCTTCTGCATTATATTGATGGAGAAAAACGTTACATACTTGCCCCGACTGGATTGAAGATAGGGCAGATGGTTTTATCCGGTGAAGATGTGGAAATAAAGACCGGGAACGCATTGCCTTTGAAGAAGATACCCCTTGGGACAATAGTTCATAATATTGAGATGAAGGTTAAAAAGGGAGGGCAGTTGGCAAGGAGTGCTGGAACAGGGGCGCAGATACTTGCCAAAGAAGGAGGATACTGCCAGATTAAACTGAATTCCAGCGAAGTCAGAATGATACATCAGGATTGCAGAGCCACAATCGGCCAGGTTGGAAATACGGAACATTCCATAATTTCGATAGGAAAGGCCGGCAGGACTAGATGGATGAACAAAAGACCTACTGTGAGGGGAGTGGCAATGAATCCGATTGATCATCCAATGGGCGGCGGAGAAGGAAGATCATCAGGCGGCCGCCATCCATGCACACCCTGGGGCAAACCGACAAAAGGATACAAGACACGCAAGCGGAAGAGCACAGACAGGTATATCGTCAAGCGTAGAGGGGCTAAGTAAAAAACGTTCAGTCTTATAAAAAACATAATGGAGGAAGAACTTGACGCGATCAATAAAAAAAGGTCCATTTATAGATAAGCATCTTCTTAAGAAGATCGATCTTATGAATCAGACACTGGACAGAAAAGTGATTAAGACATGGTCAAGGAGATCGACAATCATACCCGAGATGGTCGGCCATACAATAGCGGTTCATAATGGAAAAAAATTTATACCTGTCTATGTCACTGAAAATATGGTCGGTCATAAACTGGGCGAGTTTTCGCCAACAAGGACATTCAGAGGACATGGTTCAAAGGCGGAAAAGGCCGCAAGGATAAAATAGACGGCTTGAAGGGAAAAAGATGAAGGCAACAGCAAAAATAAAATATGTGCGCACATCATCAACAAAACTAAAACCTGTGCTTGATTTAATCCGTGGGAAAAAGGTTGAGGATGCCTTGATATTACTTAAGTTTACTAATAAAAAGACAGCGAGGATTGTTTCAAAAGTTGTCCGTTCCGCCGTTGCCAATGCCGAGCATATTGACGATTCCAAGGGCGAGGCGCTTGAGGGCTTATATATTTCTGAGATATACGCCAATCAAGGACCGACTCTAAAGCGTTTCATTCCAAAGGCCAGAGGAAGGGCAGGGCGGATATTAAAGAGAATGAGCCATATAAGGGTAACCTTAGATACAGCGGAATAATAGCGTAATATTGGAGGAAATGATTTGGGACAAAAAGTACATCCTGTTGGATTAAGATTAGGGATTATTAAGACCTGGGAATCGAGATGGTTTGCCAAAAAGGATTATCCTCAACTCTTGCACGAGGATTTAATAATCAGGAAGTATGTATTAAACAGGTTAAAAAGCGCCGGAGTTTCCAAGGTAGAGATAGAGAGGGCGTCTGATAGGGCCAAGATTAATATTTACAGTGCCAGGCCTGGAATAATAATAGGGAAAAAAGGCCTTGAAGTTGACAAGCTAAAGGCCGATATCCAAAGAATGACAAAAAAACAGATATTCATCAATATACTGGAGATTAGAAAGTCGGAGACCGATGCGCAGCTCGTAGCAGAAAATATAGCCATGCAGCTTGAAAGACGTGTTGCATTTAGAAGGGCTATGAAAAAAAGGGTATCGATGGCGCGCAGATTTGGCGCCGAAGGAGTAAAGATAGCATGCTCTGGCCGTTTAGGCGGTTCTGAGATGGCCAGGCGGGAATGGTACAGAGAGGGAAGGGTGCCGCTTCATACGCTAAGGGCAGATATTGATTATGGCTTTGCAATTTCAAGGACAACTTACGGCGTCATAGGTGTAAAGGTCTGGATTTTTAAAGGAGAAAAAACCTGATAAAGGATTTCTAAAGAGGGATTAGATGCTATGTTAATGCCCAATAAGGTTAAGTACAGAAAGCAGCAGCGCGGGAGGATGAAAGGCAATGCCTATCGCGGATGCAGTCTTCATTTTGGTGATTACGGCCTGAAGGCATTGGAATCCGGATGGGTGACAAACAGGCAGATTGAGGCCGCAAGGATTGCAATTACCCGTTATATCAAGAGGGGCGGAAAGATATGGATAAACATATTTCCCGATAAACCGGTAGGGCATAAACCGGCAGAAACGAGGATGGGAAAAGGAAAGGCTGCGCCGGATGAATGGGTGGCTGTGGTAAAACCTGGAAGAATACTTTATGAGATGGAAGGGATAGATATTGCTGAGGCCAAAGAGGCTATGAGACTGGCCTCACACAAACTTTGTATAAAGACAAAATTTGTATGCAGATAGGAGATAGATAGAAGGTATGAGGGCAAATGAGTTCAGGGAGTTAAGCGAAGAAGAACTAAAATATAAAGAATCTGATTTGAGGGATGAACTCTTCAAACTGAGGTATCAGCATGCTTCAGGTCAGCTGGAAAACACTGCCCATTTGGGGGCTGTGAAAAAAGATATAGCAAGGCTTTTAACTATTTGCAAGGAAAGGATAAATGCCAAAACGGATCTGGCACAAGAGGACCTGCAATGAAAGAAAGAGGCATTCGTAAAAAAAGGACAGGCATAGTCATCAGTGATAAAATGGACAAAACCGTTGTAGTGGAGGTGGAGAGGCGTTTTTTGGATCCGGTTTACAAGAAAATCCTGACGCACAAGAAAAGATATAAGGCGCATGATGAAAAAAATGAATGCAAAGAAGGCGACAAGGTGCTTATAATGGAAACAAGGCCATTAAGCCATGATAAAAGATGGCGGATTGTCTCTATTATTGAGCACATAAACAGATTGGAAAAAGGGCTGGGTATAGAAGATACCGCAAAGGAAGATATATCATGATACAGGTACAGACTATACTGGACGTCGCAGATAATACGGGCGCAAAGAAATTATGCTGCATCAAGATTCTTGGCGGCACAAGAAGGAGATATGCGAGATTGGGCGATATTATTGTAGTGAGCGTCAAGGAGTCATCGCCGAATGCCGTTGTAAAAAAAGGGACTGTAAATAAGGCGGTTGTTGTAAGGACTAAAAAGGAACATCGCCGAAGCGATGGCTCTTATATAAAATTCCGGAGCAATGCCGCTGTTTTGATAAATCCTCAAGGGGAGCCTATAGGGACAAGGATATTCGGGCCTGTAGCCAGGGAATTGCGGGCAAGGCAATTTACAAAAATTGTATCGTTGGCACCTGAGGTCATATAGATAAAAGGGACATAAATATATCATGTTTAAAAGCAAACCCAAACACAAAATAAGCAAAACAAATAAAATAAGAAAAGATGACACCGTCAAAGTTATCACCGGCAAGGATAAAGGCAAAACAGGTAAAGTAATAAGGGTTTTGCCAAGGAAGGGACGCGTCCTTGTTGAGAATATAAACATGATATATAAGAATATGCGAAAAACAAAACAACATCAGCAGGGTGGAATCTTAAGAAGGGAAGGGCCAATAGAGATTACGAATCTACTGGTTGTCTGCAGCAAATGTGGAAGATCAACACGTGTTGGTTTTACCAAACTGGAGGATGGCCGCAAGGTCAGGACATGCAAAAAGTGTGAAGAGATTATGACCTGAGCTGAATGACAGGATATGGTGAATATTAAAAGATGAATAGTCTTAAAGAAAAATATATAGAAGAAATAGCGCCTCAGCTTATGGAGGAGTTTCATTATAAAAACAGAATCCAGGTTCCAAGGCTGATTAAGATAGTAATTAATATGGGCATTGGAGATGCCGTACAAAATGCGAAGGCGCTCGATTTCGCATTGAATGATATGGCTGCCATTACCGGTCAAAAGGCACTCATAACCAAAGCCAAGAAGTCGATAGCGGGGTTTAAGCTGAGGAAAGGGATGGCTATAGGGTGCAAGGTAACCTTGAGGAAGAACCGGATGTATGAGTTTTTGGAAAAATTGATAAATATTGCGCTTCCAAGGATTCGTGATTTTAAGGGCGTCTCATCAAAGGCGTTTGACGGCAGGGGCAATTATAATCTGGGCATAAAAGAGCAGGTTATTTTCCCTGAGATCAATTTTGACAAGATAGACAAGAGTCGGGGCATGGATGTCTGCATTGTAACCTCTGCCCGGTCCGATGAAGAGGCAATGTCCTTGTTGAAAAGGATGGGAATACGGTTTAGAAAGTAAAGGAGAATTTAAAAGAAGTGGCAAAGAAATCTTTGATTGCGAAGGCAAAGAGAAAACAGAGGTTCAAAGTCAGACAGTACAATCGATGCAGGTTGTGCGGTCGGCCTAGGGCATATATGAGAAAATTTCAGATTTGCAGAATCTGTTTTAGATCTCTGGCGCTCAAGGGAGAGCTTCCCGGAGTGATCAAAGCGAGCTGGTAGGAGGAAAAAATGGCTGTTACTGACCCTATTGCCGATTTTATGACGAGAATCAGGAATGCCCTTATGAGCAAACATACGAGCGTGGATGTGCCAATGTCTATTATCAAGCTGGAGATAACCAAGATTATGAAATCTGAAGGATTCATAAGGGGATATAAGGTCTTGGATGAAGATGGCAAGAGAGATATACGTGTCTATTTGAAATATAACCCACAAAACAAGACCATAATAAATGGTTTGAAGCGTGTCAGCAAGCCTGGCAGAAGGGTGTATGTCTCAAAGGACAAAATTCCTAGGGTATTATCCGGCATGGGGATTTCCATACTTTCTACTTCAAAGGGCGTTCTTACTGACAATGCCTGCAGACAAGCCAATGTCGGAGGCGAGGTTATTTGTTATATCTGGTAGGTTTAACAGGGATTATATACGGAATATAATAGGCGATAAAAATATGTCAAGAGTTGGGAAAAAATCGATAACCATACCAAATGGGGTGCATGTAGATATTAAAGAAAGGAAGATAAGCATAAAGGGACCGAAGGGGGAACTCCACTATAAGATTCCCTCGGAAATAGAGGTTGAATATAATAATGATGAGCTATCCATCTTGACTGATAGCGAGCCAAAGGAGAAAAAAGCGCACGCATTGCATGGCTTGAATCGCACGCTGATCGCAAATATGATTGAAGGGGTGACAGTGGGCTTCCGCAAGGAACTGAAGATAGTCGGCATAGGTTATAGGGCTAATATCACAGGCAGGATATTGAATCTTTTGCTTGGTTATTCTCATCCTATAAAATACGATATCCCTGACAAGATAGATATAGATGTCAATAAGGATAGCATTATTGTGCAGGGTGTAGATAAGCAAAAGGTGGGTCAGGTAGCGGCTGAGATAAGGGACTTCAGAAGGCCCGAGCCATATAAAGGCAAGGGGGTCAGGTATGCGGATGAAAAGGTTCGCTCCAAGGTAGGAAAAGCTGGCGCTTAAGGCAGGGGAGGCCGGATTGTTGAGAAGCAGGAAGACAGATTTAAAGGCAAGGCATTCAAGGATTAGAAAGAAGGCCAAAGGAACGGATAAAAAACCAAGGTTGGCTGTTTTCAGAAGCTCCAAGCATATATATGCACAATTGATTGACGATATAAAGGCAAATACAATTGTGAGCGCTTCAACTCTTGATCCCTCCTTTAAACAAAAGATGTCGTCAACAGGAAATATAGCCGCCGCCAGATTGCTTGGGCAGGTTTTGGCTGCAAGGGCATTGGAGAAAGGCGTGAAAAAGGTTGTTTTCGATCGCGGGGGATTTCTATATCACGGCAGAATAAAGGCATTGGCTGATGCTGCAAGGGAGACGGGATTAGAGTTTTAGCTTTGGATGGACAATAAAAAGGAGGCGTTTTTGGCCAGAATAAACTTTGATGAATTGGAACTTGTTGACAAGGTAATATATATAAATCGTGTCGCAAAAGTGGTAAAGGGCGGCAGGAGGTTTGGATTCAGCGCCCTTGTTGTAGTGGGGGACAAAAAGGGCCATGTTGGCATTGGCATGGGCAAGGCCAATGAGGTGCCAGAGGCTATACGAAAAGGGGTGGAAAGGGCGAAAAAATCCATTATAAAGCTCTCCCTTGCTGACAATTCTACAATACCTTATCAGGTTATAGGCCATTTCGGCTCAAGCAAGGTATTGCTTAAGCCGGCATCCAAAGGAACAGGAGTCATCGCGGGAGGGCCTGTGCGCGCTATAGTTGAAGCCGCTGGGATACAGGATATATTGACTAAATCTTTAGGCTCAAATAATCCACACAATATTGTAAAGGCGGCGATGGCTGGATTGACCATGATGAAAACGCATGGGGATATCCTAAGAGACAGAAATCTTTCATGCGATGACAAAAAATAAGGGATCAGATATGGCAAACAGATTGAAGATAACCTTGAAAAAGAGTCCAAACGGCAGGATTCCAAAGCATACCAGAATCCTTGATGCCTTGGGTTTAAGAAAGACCAATAGAACCGTTTGTGTGCCTGACAACCCGCAGATGCAGGGAATGGTAAGAAAGATAACCCATCTGGTTTCTGTTGAAAGGGTGGAAGAAAAAGATGCTTGATAAGCTCAAACCTTGTGAGGGATCGAGAAAAAAAAGAAAAAGGATCGGCAGGGGGGCAGGGTCTGGACATGGCGGCACTTCTTGCAAGGGGCATAAGGGTCAAAATGCCCGCTCAGGCGGGGGAAAAGGGCCCGGGTTCGAAGGCGGACAAATGCCTTTGCAAAGGAGGCTCCCCAAGAGGGGATTTAGAAATATCTTCAAGAAAAGCATTTCCATCATTAATCTCAAGGATATTAACAGATTAGAACAAGATGTAGAAATAACCCCCCAGGCTTTGAAACAAAAAGGGATTATAAAGGCCAATGTCAAATATATCAAGGTGTTATCTGATGGTAACTTAGAAAAGGCATTGACGTTCAATGCCCATAGTTTTTCGAAAGAAGCGGTCAAGAAGATAGAGGCAATGGGAGGAAAGGCAGAGGTGATAGGATCTTGATTGAGACCCTGCAGAACATATTCAAAATCCCGGAGTTAAAAAAAAGGGTTATAATAACCTTTGCCCTCCTTGCTGTTTTCAGGATAGGCGCTCATATTCCGACTCCAGGTATAAACGGGGCGGCCCTTGCCGCCTTTTTTGATCAGGCAAAGGGCACTTTGCTTGGGTTTTTTGATCTTTTCTCAGGCGGGGCATTATCTAGGCTGACTGTTTTTGCTCTTGGCATTATGCCTTATATTGATGCAGCCATCATACTTGAACTCCTTACAGTGGTTATCCCTCATCTTGAAAAACTCTCAAAAGAGGGGGAAGAGGGAAGGAAAAAGATCACACAGTATACCAGGTATGGAACCATTCTTATAGCGGTTATACAGTCACTCGGGATTAGTTTTGGTCTGGAGACCATGAAGAGTCCCGCAGGGGCAGCGATTGTTCCTAATCCAGGATGGGCTTTCAGGCTCATGACGGTAATAACCCTGAGCGCAGGTACGGTATTCCTGATGTGGCTTGGAGAACAGATTTCTGAACGGGGGATAGGGAACGGCATCTCCCTTCTGATTTTTGCAGGCATTGTTGTAAGAGGCCCAGCGGCCGTAATAAACACTTTGCGTCTATTGAAGACAGGCGAGATATCTATCTTCCTGCTTGGCATTTTGCTGATTTTTATGGCCGCAGTCTGCGCATTTATCGTTTTTGTTGAAACCGGCGAAAGGAAGATACCTGTTCAATATGCGAAAAGGGTGGTAGGCAGGAAGATGTATGGGGGGCAAAGCACTTATATCCCACTCAGGGTAAATACGGCGGGTGTCATACCCATCATCTTTGCCGCCTCGATTATTATGTTTCCTGCCACGATCGCTCGATTTATCAATCATCCGTGGATGAATGCCATAGCCAATTGGCTTTCGCCAGGGGCGATATTGAACACCTTGCTCTATGTGATCCTGATAGTCTTTTTTTGCTTTTTTTATACGGCCATCATTTTTAATCCTGTGGACCTGGCCGACAATATGAAAAAATATGGCGGTTTTATACCTGGCATAAGACCCGGCAAGAACACATCCGAATATATAGACAGGATATTGACACGGATCACATTCGCAGGCGCAGTTTATCTTTCCCTCATCTCCATTTTGCCGACATATATGATAAAATATTTCAATGTGCCGTTTTATTTTGGCGGAATCACGCTTCTTATTGTGATTGAGGTCGGTCTTGACACAGTGAGGCAGATAGAATCCCATCTCCTTATGCGGAACTATGAGGGATTTATGAAGAAAAGGTCAAAGAAGAAAGGCCGTATGTGAAAGTTATGAAAAGGATTATCTTCCTGGGCGCCCCTGGTGCAGGAAAAGGAACGCAGGCTGAAAGATTGAGTGAGATCTATGATATCCCTCAGATTTCTACAGGGGATATCCTGAGACAGGCCGTCAAGGATGAGACCCTGCTTGGCAAGAAGGCAAGGTCTTATATGGACAAAGGAAATCTGGTTCCGGATGAAGTAGTTATCGGAATCATTGAGGAACGTATAAACTCTGAAGATTGTGAAAATGGGTTCATTTTGGATGGCTTTCCAAGGACCGTCCCACAAGCCGAGGCGCTTGACAGTGTATTGGATGGGATGGGAATCCAAATCGATATGGTCATAGATTTCAAGGTTCCTGAAGATGACCTTATAAAGAGACTATCCGGCAGAAGGGTATGCCGTTTGTGCGGGGCAAATTATAATATCTGGTCTAATCCCCCGAAAAAAGATGGCACATGTCAAAAATGCGGCGGAGAGTTATATCAGAGAACCGACGACAGTGAAGATACAATTCGTGACAGATTGAATGTTTATCATCTCCAAACAGAACCTTTAATAAAATTTTATAGGGACAAAGGAAGGTTGTTTAGCGTCGTTGGCACAGGGCACTTTGACGTCATTTTTAGCAGATTGAGACGGGTGATCGAAGGGGGGGGAGATACGCATGGTGATACTGAAATCCCCCGAGGAAATTGAAAAGATAAGAGCCAGCGGCCAGTTGATTGGGAAGGCGTTAGAGCATATAGGAAGAATGGTAGCCATAGGTGTTACGACTATGGAGTTAAGCGATGAAGCTGAAAGATTTTTGATTTCAAGCGGTGCAAAACCTGCTTTTAAGGGATACAAGAGGGCGCGTAATGAGCCGCCTTTTCCGGCGTGTTTATGCACGTCTATTAATAACGAGGTTGTGCATGGGATACCTTCTCCAAAAAGAAGGCTCTGCAATGGGGATATAATAAGTTTGGATCTGGGCGCTGCTATTGATGGATATTATGCCGATGCTGCTGTGACATTGCCTGTTGGAAAGATTTCACAAGGGGCGAGGAAATTGCTGGAGGTTACTCAAAAGTCTTTAGAAATGGGAATAAATATGGCGGTCCCGGGCAAACGTCTCCAGGATATTTCCTATGCAGTTCAATCCTATGTTGAGGGCTTTGGATTCTCAGTAGTAAGGGATTTCGTTGGACATGGAATCGGAAGGACGCCACACGAAGATCCGCAGGTGCCTAATTTTGGGAAACCTGGCAGAGGAAGAAGACTGGTATCCGGAATTGTGATAGCGATAGAGCCTATGGTTAATATGGGGACCCATGAGGTAAGTATCAAGGATGATAAGTGGACTGCTGTGACTGCCGACAACAGCCTTTCTGCACATTTTGAACATACTATCGCTATAACCGATAATGGACCTCAGATTTTGACACAGGTCAGCAAGAATTAAAGGATGTATGCCAAAAGAAGATGCTATAGAGGTAGAAGGCATAGTTGTTGAGCCCTTGCCAAACGCCATGTTCAAGGTTGAACTGGATAATGGACACAGGATTTTGGCACACATTTCCGGCAAGATGAGGAAAAATTTTATACGCATTCTAAGAGGCGATCGCGTCCTTGTAGAACTGTCACAATATGATTTGACAAAAGGCAGGATAGTATACAGGTTTAAATAGGATAACAGATGGAGACAAATAGATGAAGGTACGGGCTTCCGTAAAAAAGATATGCAAAAAATGCAAGATCATTCGCCGTCGAGGGGTTGTCAGGGTGATCTGTGAGGATCCCAGGCACAAACAAAGGCAAGGATAGAATTAAGAAAGGGGAATGAATTGGCTCGTATTGCAGGGGTAGACATACCAAAGAATAAACGTATAGAGATTGGGCTGACATATATATACGGCATTGGGCGTTCCTTATCCAATAGAATCCTTGAACGCGCTGGCGTAAATAAAGACACTAAGACGTCTAAGCTGACCGAAGAAGAGGTAAACAGGATCAGACAACAGATGGAAGATCTTAAGGTGGAAGGGGATCTGCGCCGCGATATTTCCACGAATATAAAGAGATTAATGGACATAGGCTCTTACCGTGGTTTCAGACATAGGCGGTCGCTTCCTGTTCATGGTCAGAGGACGCATACAAATGCCCGTACAAGAAAAGGCCCGAGGCGGGCTACCGTTGGCACGCATAAAAAGATGTCCAAGAAGTAATCTTTTTAAAAAATTATTTATACATTATAAATTATAAGGAGGTATAAATGCCCAATCCACGCCGTCGAGGGGGCAAAAAAAAGGAGAAGAAAGATATACCCGTAGGGGTAGCTCACATTCAATCTACTTTCAACAATACCATAGTTACAATAAGCACTGTAGAAGGCGATGTTATATGCTGGTCTACTTCAGGAAGCCTTGGATTCAAAGGGTCCAGAAAGAGTACTCCATTTGCGGCGCAAATGGCTGCTGAAGTGGCAGGGAAAAAGGCCATGGAATCTGGAGTACGCCAGATAGAGGTAAATGTTAAAGGTCCTGGGGCAGGCCGTGAGGCTGCCATTAGGGCTTTGCAGGCCATCGGGCTTGAAATCACCGCAATAAAGGATTTAACACCTATCCCACACAATGGATGCAGGCCGCCTAAGCGCAGACGGGTCTGATGGAAAAAGGAGAAGAAAGAATTGGCAAGATATAAAGGACCATTATGTCGTCTTTGCAGAAGGGAAGGCGAAAAGCTTTTTTTAAAGGGAGACCGGTGTTTTAAGGATAAATGTTCGCTTGAGAAGAAAGGTTATCCCCCAGGAGAACATGGACAGAGAAGGCAAAAGGTCTCTGACTATGGTATGCAATTAAGGGAAAAGCAGAAGGTAAAAAGGATGTACGGAATACTTGAAAAACAATTCCGTGGCTATTTCATGAAGCTGGAACGTCAGAAGGGTATTACCGGTGAGAATCTCCTCATAAGAATCGAGAGCCGGCTGGATAACATGGTTTACCGATTCGGATTTGCCATTTCAAGGAATCAGGCCAGGGTTCTTGTCAGTCAGGGCCATTTTTTGGTAAACGGCAAAAGGGTGAACATACCTTCATATATCTTAAAACCTTCGAATGTGGTTGAGGTAAGAGAAAAAAGCAGGAAAATCAGCGTTATCAAGGAATCAATGGAATCTGCTGCGCAGCGTGGAATACCTGCCTGGTTGGAGCTTGATGTGGAAAATTTTCGGGGCACAGTAAAGGCATTGCCAACCAGAGAAGAAATTACCCACCCCATTCATGAACAGATGATTGTGGAATTATATTCTAAATAAAGACCTATTTTTGTTGCCTATGGAGGGCCTTTTTTAATGTCTTATACAGGTCTTCAGAAACCGAAGAAGATTGAAGCAGATCCAAACACCTTAACTAAAACCTTTGGTGAATTTGTTATAGAGCCATTCGAGAGAGGCTTTGCGGTCACCATTGGCAATTCGTTAAGAAGAATCCTTCTTTCAGGATTGGAAGGAGCAGCAGTAACATCAGTTAAAATTGAAGGGGCTTTGCATGAGTTTACTACAATTCCTGGAGTTGTGGAGGATGTCACAGAAATTATACTAAATGTCAAAAGGCTTCTTTTGGCTATGGATGGCGATGTGCCCCGCATAATAAGGATAGAAAAAGAAGGTCCTTGTGAAGTCAAGGCATCCGATATCATTTGTGAATCACACGTTAGGGTGCTAAATCCGGAGCATCATATAGCCGATCTCGACAAGGATGGCAAACTGAGGATGGAGATGGAGGTCAAAAAGGGTATCGGTTATGTGTCTTCAGAGTCGAATAAAAGCGAGGATAAGGAAATTGGAGTGATACCCATAGATTCTATTTTTTCTCCAGTTATAAAGGCGAACTTCAGGGTTGAACATACAAGGCTCGGCCAGGCTACGGATTACGAAAAACTCATCCTCCAGGTTTGGACGGACGGGAGCATTGAGCCTGCTGATGCCATTAGCCGTTCAGCATTGATTTTGCGAGAGTATTGCTCCATTTTTGTCAATAAAGATGAAGACGGGCATATAGAACAGGAGGAGGAAGTATCAGAATCGGCAGAGGAAACTATCCCTTTTAACGAGAATCTGAAAAAAAGCATAGAAGAGCTTGATCTGCCCCTTAGAGCCACCAACTGTCTAAAAAACGCCGATATTCGAACGCTGGCGGAGCTTGTGCAAAGGAACGACGATGAGATAATGCAGATCAAAAATTTTGGCCGGAAGTCTCTCAATTCTCTTAAGGGGATACTAATGGATATGGGACTCCAACTGGATATGGATCTGAAGAAATTATCTCCTGAGGCGCAAAAGGTAATCGAAGAAAGGAACCGGGCGATAAGAGATGAAGATTATCCTGATTCCGGCGTAGAGAAAGAATGAGAAAACTCAGGATAGATAAATAGGCATACATCTAACAGAGGTTGGCGTGCAAATTTAGTTTGTAATCAGTCACTTCAAGGAATCTATTAAAATGCGACATAAAGTGGATGGAAGGAAATTCGATAGGAATACTGCGGCCAGGAACGCCTTGTTTCGCAATCTTGTCACACAGCTTTTTAAACATGACAGGATTGTGACCACTGAAGCAAAGGCAAAGGAGGTCAGAAGGCTGGCTGAGAAAATGATCACTCATGCAAAAAAAGAAAGCCTTCATGCAAGACGTCAGGTGCTGAGGGTTTTGACAGAGAAGGCTGCATTTAACAGGCTTTTTGATGTAATCCTTGCAAAGTTATCCGGATGCAATTCAGGAGGCTATACCCGGATTATTAAGATTGGAAACAGAAAAGGCGATGATGCGCCTATGGTTTTATTGGAGATAATTGAGCCTGGTGCGGGCAAACGAAAATCAGGCAGGGTAATTAAGAAGAGGTCTTCTACAGGCAAGGAAAAAGGCAAAGGTAAGAAAGAAAAGAAGGAAGAAGGTGCTTCTTTTGATGAAAAGAGGGCCTTAATTTCAGAAGAAAAAAAGGATACAGAAGGTATTGAGCCGTCTTCAATAAAACAAGATCTACAAGTCAACGACGCGTCTCCAGAAAGTGATTCCATTGAACCTTTAAATGATGCGCCAGCGGAAAAATCCGAAAAAGGTGAACAAAAACAAGCCCCATCTGCCGGCGAAGGGGATGGTGCAATTAATCAAGAAAAGGCCGATAAATAAAACGGGCAGGGGATCATAAGATATATAATCCCCCGTATTATTTGGACCTTTATATTTACCTACCTTTATATGCCCATCATTTTAGATCATGCCTGACGAAATTCTGTGTATAGAAGGGCTTGGCCTTGATTATGAGACAAAAACAGGGAAACAGGTCGTTCTGGAACAGATTGATCTTGTCCAAAAAAGGGGTGAATGGCTGGCATTGATTGGCCCAAATGGGGCTGGCAAGACAAGCCTGGGCCTGATCATCAAAGGCATCCTGAAACCTACCAGAGGGAAAATATCCATGTCTTCCAAAACTTGGAAGGGCGATTTGACGGAGAGGAAACGCCGTATAGGATTCCTATTTTCCAATCCAAGGGAACAGATATGCGCCCTGACCGTGAAAGACGATATAGCCTTTGGGCTCATTCATCAAGGCATGGGCAAAAAAGAGGTCTGGCGCAGGGTGAATGAAGCCATGGATGCTATGGGGATAGGCCATTTGGCCCATCATCCTGCACATAGCATCTCAGGGGGAGAACAACAGAGAATGGCCATGGCAGGTGTGATAGCAATGATGCCTGAATATTTGATTCTGGACGAACCCGCATCTTTTCTCAGCTTCAAAGAAAGGGATGAATTGCTGCAACTGGTCAAGGGATTTCATAAAACAGGCGTGAGCATCCTATATATATCCGCTTCATGGGAGGAGGTTGTAAAAGCAGACAGGGTGGCGGTATTAAATCAAGGAAGGATCTCCTGTATGTCGCAGCCTGACGACCTCCTTCTTGGCGGAGACATACTTGAAGGTGCGGGGATATGTCTTCCTGAAATATATTTTTTGTCAAAAAGATTAAGGGATTATGGCCTGATGTTTCCTGAGATGATTCAGGACGTAGACCGTATGGCATGTGCCATTGCGGACAAATTCAAAGGGAAGCATGATCAATAATATCTGTCTTGAAAATAGAATCATATTTTCATCCTTCATGGCGGGCTAAAAGGCCATGAGGGTTTGTCTTGAAAATGTGTCATTGGCCTTCACTGGAGACGGCGTGGAGAAATCCGGATTTCTTAGAGACATCTCTTTGAATGTCAATGCCGGAGAAATATTTGGGATTTTCGGCCCAAGCGCCTCAGGCAAAACCAGCCTTATCTATTCGATATGCGGTTTGTTAAAAATCGATCGGGGCAGGTTGCTGGTAAATGGCGAAGATCCATCCCGACAAAAGGATGGATGGAAAAGATTCAGGAAAAGACTGGCAGTGGCGTTTCAGTTCCCGGAGGATATGTTTTTTAAGGGGTCGATAGCCGATGAGTTTTGGGATGTATTAAAGGAAAAAGGCCTCAGCAGAGAGGATGCAGAGGGGCTGGCACATAAGGCAATGGAGATTGCGGGGTTGGATGCCACATTTTTTTGGCATGTTCACCCATTGCGTCTCAGCCAGGGCCAATTAAAGATGTTAAGCATAGCTTTGGTTCATGCGCAGGACAGGGATTGCATGATACTTGATGAACCGACAGCAGGGCTTGGGTGCTTGCCGAAGAAGCGAATAATAACGAATATCTCAGAGCTATGCAGGAGTAAGGATAAAATTTGTATCATAGCGAGTCATGACACATCAACACTCCTTCCAGTGATCGATCATGGAATTATACTCCTGGATGGAAGGGTTGTCATCAGTGGCTCCAGAGATGATATCCTGTGCAATCCTGATTGTATTATCTCTTCAGGGCTATCTTTGCCTCCTTTATCTGACCTGGCAATCAGGCTTAAAAAGGCCGGATTGCCAATCTGCAGAATTTGGACGGATACAGATCAGGCTGCAGAAGACATTGCAGAGATCATAAAGGGAAGACCTAATTATTCAAGCTAAACATTATGGTAGCCTGTCTATTCTTGAGCGCCCTTTTTAGCTTTATCAATGCCTCATTGTGGTGAGTGGAAACCGTTGATTCTGCAAGGCCGAGCATATGGCCTACTTCTTTCATCGTATAGTCGTCCCAGTAATAAAGCATTAGCACCTGTCTTTGTTTTTCAGGCAAATCATACATGGCCTCCAGGATGATCTCGCTCATTTCATGGATGGTTATATCATCCAGTATCCGTTTGTCTGAATCATCGGAAAGGAGATCTATAAAACTGTAGCCGTCATCCGAGTTTCCCATCATTTCATCGATATCTTCAATATGCACCAGGGTGGCTGTATGCATCTGTTTCCTGATTTTATAGAATTGCTCCATGTTCATGCCCAGCTCCGAGGCTACCTCATCGTCCATCACTGCTCTCCCCAGCCTTTGCTCCAGACACAATATCGTGTTTTCCACCATCTTTGCCTTGCTTCTAACCGACCTTGAAACAAAATCCATACCTCTCAGCTCGTCCATTATGGCCCCCCTGATCCGGAATTTGGCGTAATTGCTGAATTTGCTCTGCTTGGAAGGGTCGTACTTTTGCGCCGCGTCTATGAGGCCTATGATACCCGCTTCAATCAGGTCGTTCATGTCTATTGAAGACGGGAGGTAATCAAGCACATTCGCTGCGATGTTTTTGACCAAAAAGATGTGATTGAGTATTAGATCTTTCTGTTCTTTCGTTCGTATTTCCTGCATTTTCATTTGGGTTCTCTCCTTTTTTATCCCCTTTGGGGCAATGTTGGTTCACATTTAAAAGAAACCTGATTCTAAACGGATATCCATGTTCAACAGAGGTGACCTGCCGTCACATCCTTCAACTTTTCAGCCCTGTTTTCTAATAGCTGCCTATAAGATCTAATCGTTTCTGCGCCTGTTGCAGCAGGACGCTCAAGGGAACGGGGCAGAGCCACTGTAAATGTGGATCCTTTTCCTGCCTGACTTTCCACACGAATTTCAGCGCCATAAGGTCTCAAAATCTCAAGACATGTATATAGTCCCAGACCAGCCCCTGCGCATTGCCTGATCTTGTTGCCTTCTTTGTATTCATTTGTTGTGAAAAATTGCTCAAATATCTTCTCCTTTAAGTGTTCAGGTATCCCGTGCCCGGTATCATTTATGGAGATAAAGATATTTTCATCATCCTGATATGTGCTAATAATCAGCTCTTTTTCACTGGAATCATACATGGCTTCTATTGCATTTTTTATAAGGTTGTCTATAACCTGGCTAAGATGGCTGTGCACTATAATTACCTCTCCGATGGCAGGATCTAGATGATAAGATGTCTTGACCTGGTGTTTGAAAAAGAGGTCCGATTTGAAAAACTCTATCTCCTGCAAAACCATGCTGTTGATATCAACCCTGCTTGGATTTTCCTGGTGTTCATTTATGGATTTCTTGAGGATATTGTTTACTATCTGGAATATCTTCTGGGAGTTTTGACAAATAACATCTATATCCTGAACGATTTTATCTATAAGATGTGTATCGGCCTTATACGGCGGCGTTATGACATCATTGGAGGGATCATGGATTGTCTTGCTGTCGCCGCAGATCACATCCCCTTTTTGTTTCATGTTGTTCAGTTCGCTTTTCAGAAGCTCGGCCCTCCCTGATATGACTGTCAGGGGATTTATGATGTTGTGTACCACACCCTGGACAGCGCTTCCTATAATAGCCTGTTTTTCCGCATAGATGAGCTGTTTTGTCCTCTTCCTGAAAGCGCGCTCAAGCCTTTTTGTCTGTGCAAGGTTTTTTAACCTCAAACCTGCCAATTCTTCCGCCTTCCTGACTGAATTATAGAGAAGGTCGCAATTTATGGGTTTTAGCAAAAAATCACATGCCTGATATTTGATGGCCTTGATGGCAAGATCTATGCTTTCGTGACCAGTTATGACAATTATCTCCGCAAGGGTATTCTTTTTTTTCGATTCTTTCAGTATCTCAATCCCATCCATGTCAGGAAGCATGATATCAATAAGCCCTATATAGAACCTTTCCTTGCAGATCATTTCCATGGCCTCAGCCCCGTTGCTACAGGGGATAGGTTTATAGCCTTTCTCTTCGAGCATCTTGCACAAAACAAGCAAAACCTCTGGTTCGTCATCTACAACAAGGATTTTTTCTAGGCGCATCTTGTCCTCCCATTCGATTTTGTAAAGCATATCCGTCTTTGATTTGGACACAGTTTATTGTCGAGCCGTGTAAAACTATATGGAGGCCATGGGCCGCTCAGATAGGGCATGTAACCGTCTTCGTTGCGGATTTTTTCCAGTGTCTGCCTCAGATCTGATATCTGCTCATTTGATAAAAGGCATGAGATGTTGAGCAGCATCCTCTTGTCGTCTTCGCCGACGGTTATCTGCTCGATCTGAAAATCATTGAAATGAGGGCGAACCCGTTCCAGGAGGGACCTGGATGCATGGACGATCTCCTTTGCTATATAACGCTGCAATAAACTTTTCTGCTTGTCTTTATACATATATGCAACCTCTTTGGGCACGCTTGCTATTTTTCTTTCCATATGCTTGATCTGGGAGTGTTCATTCACCACCCTTTTCATAAGCCCTTCGTTGGGCCAGAAAATCTGTATACCGTATTCTGATTTGTCTTTCAGATCTTCGAATCTCTTCAGGACATAATCGTATATCCCTTCAAGCCATTCTTTCACGTTTTGAATCGCCTTGGTCTTATTTTCGCCCTGGATAACGCTGCCAAACCTGAGGGGGATAAGCGTGCCAAAGGCCTTCCATGCATCCTCAACCACCTGGTGATGCCTCATGGCAGACTCGATTATCTTATCTGTATCCTCGTCCTGAAGGCTGTTTTGTTTATAAGGATGCACCAATGCCATAATATCTTTACATTCCACATTAAAGATCGACTGATCGTCCAGTCCCTTTGCATTGAATCCATTTAATTTGTTTTTTTGGGTTAAGCAATAAATGTATATACCGTACACAGTATCCCCCTAGATCATTTTCCGGTTTTAGGTTGGTTTGGCTTCCTCTCTAGTTGTCCCATATTGTCATTAAGGTCAAGTGTCAAAAAACTATAGGGAGGAAGCGGTTCAGATATACGAACGTCGATACGGTCTCCTAACCTTCTATTCAATTCGTCCTTGACGGTATAGAAAGTTTCATGCCCTTTGGAGGACATCAGAATCGAGACGTGGAAACAAATTGCCCTGTTCACAGGCTGATGTGTCTTAATCTCATACCCTCTTTTCTCTATATCCTCAAAAATATTTGTCGTCTCCAGAGAGCCTATCTTTTCTTTCCAAATGCCCATAAGGTCGATTTCTGTCTTGTCCTCAGCAAATTTTAGCAGAGACTGAAACCTGCGGGCGTTTTTTTCCAAGGCGAGAAGCACGTCTTTCTTTTTCTTTACTATTGTTCCGAATCGGACCGGGATAAGGGTGCGGTTGATTCCAGCCCTCTCAAGCACCGATTGGTAATCAAAAAGGGCATTAATCCTTTCGAAGGGCGATAGTTCTTTGAGATTCTGATAACCCAGGTTTGCTATGACTGCCGCAAGATTTCGATATGTGACAAGCTGGTAATCCCCCAGCTCAGCCCCTAAATCCTTGGCTTGCGACCAGGTAATAGCCACTATTTGCCACATGATTTTTTCCTCCTTTTCTTGAGAAGCCGAAAGATGGTTTCCGCCCCGTCTTGAGATACAAACAAAGTTTGTTTAAATTATGATCCCAATGAAAAATAACTATTTACAAAAAAAGGGTTTTTAACAGATTCTTTCTTAAAGGGTTCGGTTCAGGTTTTGTACAGGATTAAAGCAAATCCAATGCCATTGCGGATTTAAGCTCAAAACGGTTCTTGCTAATTCATTGAAATATAATGAATTATTGCTGAAAAAAAGGAAAGTGTAGATGTGGGGATATATAGATTTTATTCCATAGATATAGAAAATTATGCGGCATGAATGGAATTAATTGGATGGAAAATATTCCATAGCAGGGGATTTGTTCCATAAAATGAACAGATGATGTTGATATTTGAACAAGGCTGGAAGGCGGATCACACCTTTTCCATGAGGCAGTATTTATGCAGCTTGTTATACAGGGTCTTATAATCGATGTCAAGGGATCTGGCAGCCTTTGCCTTGTCCCAGTTTGTCTGGCGTAAGATTGCCATGATAAGGCTCTCTTCCATTTTCTGACGAATTTTTCCAAAAAGCTCCTTAAATTGACATGCAGTATCAGTCAAAGGGATGTCCATTATGCTGTCTGGGATCCGGGCGCTGGCGATATCTTTTTGAGTGATCTTAAATTCCCTGATCTTTGAATGGATGGTTTTGTAATCTATGCCATATAATCTGGCTGCCTTGGCCTTGTTTCCATTGGCATCGCAGAGGGCTTTGATGATCAATGTGCGCTCAATTTCATGACCTATCTTGCTGCGGAGTGATTTGAAAGTCATGCCAGACTCTATTGTTATGGCATCACATCCTTTGCCAGGGTCAAATTTAAATGATTCCGGAACAATCCTGTATTGTTCCATTTTTTGGGAAAGGAGCCTTGTGCCTATCTTCAACCTCTTGCATACCTGTCCTTTTTGATAATTGGATTCCATAAGTGTACGTTCTATATAAAACCTCTCCGCCTGATCTATTATCCTTTTACGCATCTCTTTTAGAGGGCATCCGGATGGAATACGGACGGAAAACTGTATCCCGACATCCATGTATGTCTTTTTGGACACTATTGGTAAAGTAAGATGTTCCGGAAGTATCTTTTCTTCTGCTATAACGGATGCGCTCTCTATTACGTTCTTGAGCTCCCTGACATTGCCCGGCCACGAATATTCCATAAGGATCTCCATGGCCTCAGGGGATAACTCCTTGACAAGGCCGCCGCCCTTTGCCTTTTTTTTTGCCTCCTCAACAAGAAAATGTCTGGCTATGAGAAGGATATCGTTAGGTCTTTCTCTTAAAGGAGGGATGTTTATATGGTATTGCTTTATGCGGTAATAAAGGTCGTCTCGAAATGTCCCCGATTCCTTTGCTGCATCCAGATCGATGTTGGTCGCCGAGATAAGCCTTAAATCCACATCTATATATTCCTCCCCGCCCAGCAGGTGTATCTTGCGCTCCTGTAAAGCCCTTAAGAGTTTTGTCTGGTTTTCAGGTCTAAGATTGCCTATCTCATCCAGAAAAAGGGTTCCCCTGTGAGCCCTGACAAAAAACCCCTTTTTTTTGTTGATTGACCCGGTGAATGCCCCCTTTTCATGTCCGAATATCTCGCTTTCGAAAAGGCTCTCAGGAATCGCTGCGCAATCCATGGGCACAAAAGGGCCTTCCTTTCTTTCGCTATTATAGTGTATTGCCTGTGCGATTAATTCCTTGCCTGTGCCGTGTTCCCCTGTGATTAGCACAGAAAGGCCGCTTGAGGCCACCTTGCGAAGCCTGTCAAATATATCGAACATCTTGGGATCCGCTGTGATTATGGAACTGAAATCAAACCGCTCCTCCAGTCTTTTTCTGAGCATGGCTACTTCTTCTTTGAGCATCTTACCTTCCATGGCCCTTAGCATTGAAAACTTTATCTCTTCAAGCTGATAAGGCTTTGTAAAGTAGTCGAATGCCCCGGTCTTTATCGCCTGAACCGCATCCTTGATACATTCGTTTCCTGTCATAATGAATGTGATGATGTCCGGATACTCGCTTCTTATCTTTTCAAGCGCCTCCAGTCCACTCATTTCAGGCATTTTGACATCCAAAAAGACTATCTGAGGTGATAGTTTAGGCAGCATTTTCAGGGCATCTTTTGCCCGTTCAGCCATATGAACTAAATAGCCTTCCTTTTCCAAAAAATTGATAAGCGGCCACAAAACCTCAGGCTGATCATCTACCAAAAGCACCCTGACAGGATAAAATGGATTCGACATGGCCAAATCATCGCGGAATCCATTTTCAGTCCTCAAACTATCGAAACCAATGCCGGCAGGACACATTTAATCGCATACCCCCCTAAATTATTTATAGGAATTTCAAAACCTCTTTGTAAACGAAAAATTGCCGAAGGCCTAATTTATTCAGTTTCTGAGTATCTCAACGGCAATTGTATATGAAATTGGGCGCCCTTTCCAGTCCGGCTGGTCGCCCAGATCCTGCCGTTGTGGGCCTCGACTATATGTTTTGTCACTGAAAGCCCCAGGCCGATGCCCTTGCTCTTTGTTGAAAAGAATGGATCGAATATCCTGTCCAGATGCCTGTCTTCTATACCGCTTCCTGTATCCTGGAATAGGATATTGATCCTTTTTTGCAAAGGATCATTTTGGGTCGTGATTGTCAACGTCCCTCCGTTTGGCATGGTCTGAACAGCATTCATAATAATGTTTATGAATGCCTGCCCCATTTTTTGCGCGTCAAAGGCGGTGGCGGGTATCTGTGTATCCAAGTCCAAGCCAACCTCTATATTTTGCCTGGTGCACCTGCCCTTTGTCAAGGATACAACCTTTTCCACGCAGGCGTTTATATCAGCAGGATGGAAGATTGTAGGGCCTGGTTTCGCAAAATGCAGAAGCTCGTTTATAATGGATTCAAGAAATCCGCAATTTTCCGCCATAACATCAAGATGCTCCAGAACGGCATCATTGCCTGTACCTATTGTAGAATTAAGGAATTGGATAGACCCGTGTATGATAGAGAGGGGGTTTCTTACTTCATGGGCTATCCCGCTTGCAAGTTGAAGCATGGAATTTTCCTTCTCCACTCTCAAAATCTCCCGTATTTCTTCGTATGATTTTCCGCTTTCCATAGCAGATTTTCTTTGAAATTCAATGTCCTTCTGTATTTTTTCCCCCTGCCTTGCAATACGGCCTTTTTTATCATCAATCTCCCTAACTATTCCCAAAGCGCCTATGAGTATATGACGGTCATCATGCAATGGAGAAATGCTTAGCGTCATAAGCCTGTTATATCCAAAAGGGGTTTCCCTGATTGATACCTGCCAATTCCCTGCCTTTCCAGTCTTTATGCGCCCGTCGATATCGGTTTTTTCAGCATGCCCTATCTCGGATAAAATCGAATAAAAGAAAGCGCCTATAAGCTCTTTCTTGTTGTAACCAAACGCATCAATCCTTGAATTTATATATGTGAACCTGCCTTCGGTGTCCATAGTGAATATGATGTCACCGGCCTTCTCCAGGGTATTGTCCATATAATAATTTGCCTCATCCACCTTTGCCTTCAAGGCGGCTTCACGTTCCTTCAACTGTTCGCACGTCTGGTTTAGCCCGTTTATCAGCCGCCTGTTTTCCATTTCAAGCCTTTGTTGTTGAAGGCAATTAAGGACTATGTTCTCAAGATAGGGGAGGCTGACGGGTTTCTGCAGATAATCGTAAGCTCCAGCCTTTAAGGTCTTTATTGCGGAATCCAGGCTTTCGTATCCTGTCATGATTATCTGCATCGTATCAGGGCTAAGCCTGGAAATCCTCTTTTGAAGTTCGATGCCGTCCATACATGGCAGGAATAAGTCGAGGATAACTATGTGGATAAACTGGCCATTTATTATCTCCAACGCCTGAAATGGATCGGAAGAGGAAAAGACGAGATAACCCAATGATTTTAGGAATTCTTTTAAGGCATCTCTAATCCCTTCCTCGTCATCGACAACCAATATGCGTGCAGGCTCATCGGTCCAGTATACTTGTGGACATTCAAGGATTGAGAGGTCACCTGTTAATCCATGCAGTTTTTTTGATACCTTCAAATAAACCACTTTGCCTTTCTTTAACATCAGGTGGGCATGTTTTCAATAGAATAACCGCGGTCTGCTTATACTTTCTTTAATGCCAAGAGGTAACATATTTTTTCGCTTGCCGCAGTGGCGTCAAACAAATATATAATATCTTAGTCAATCTATATGCGGGCGTCAAGGATGAACTTCTGCCGTCCTTCAGCCGATATATTATTAAGATGCAGTATTAAATTTATACCTTAGATTGAAAAAAGGAAAGGGGCAAACGGTATGTTTACTGTATTGACGGTTGATGATGAGTCTATGATATGCGAGATGATAGGCAGCTTTCTGGAATCCAAGGGATACGCAGTAAAGACAGCCTTGTCCGGAGAAGCGGCTATGAATGTTATAGATCAGGGGGTGCCTGATTTGATACTTTTGGATATGATTATGCCCGGCATGGGAGGGGATGCGATATTAAAAGAGATCAAGTCGCATTATAAAGACCTGCCGGTTATAATGGTAACAGCGGTCACGGATGAAAAGAAGGCATTAAAACTCCTTGAGGAAGGCGCATCGGATTATATAACCAAGCCTATTGATTTTGAATATCTTGAAAAAAATCTGTCGGTCTGGAAATCGCTTAAAAGCTAACCTATTAAGAACACACTATTCAAGGTGCTGCCAAAAATCACCCTGCCGCCTTATCAAATAAACCCTTTAGCCTTTCGGCCACACATGGAGGCACCATGTCATCGATTGCGCCGCCGAATTGGGCCAGTTCCTTTACAACGCTTGAGCTCAGATAGATATGATTCTCATCGGGCATCATAAAAATCGTTTCTATCGATGCATCCTGTTTACGGTTGACCAGGGCCATTTGAAGTTCATACTCAAAATCCGATACTGCACGCAAACCGCGTATTATTACATTTGCCTTGTATTTTTTTACGCAGTCTATAAGAAGGCAATCAAATGAGACCACTTCGACATCCGTATATGGTTTGACCGCTTCTTTGACCATCTCGACCCGTTCAACTATGCTGAAAAAATGCCTCTTGATAGAATTTTTTGCAACCGCCACAATAAGCCTGCGAAATAGTTTGCTGCCTCTTAGAATCAAGTCCAGGTGTCCGTTTGTTATAGGATCAAAGCTGCCTGGATATATCGCACAAATATTCATGGGATCTATACCTCGATGCACTTAAACAGGTCTATCTGTGCGTCGCCGAATTTATATTCCTTTTCGCTTACGAGCCCGGAAATACGGTCCGGAATGGGTTTTTTTACGGAATGTTCAACCATGATGCTGGTTGATGAGACAAGCAGGCCACTGTTAGAAATAGCTTCAAGACACTCTGCGGCCATGTCTGAGTTATATGGAGGATCAAGAAAAATGAGATCGAACTTCCTTTGACGGTTGCAGAGTGTGGAGATGGCCTCCAATGCGTCGCATTGTACGATCTCGAAGTTTCTTTCAAAACCGCATCTTTCCAGATTTGCCTTGATCAATTCGATTGAGGAAGACTTATTATCGACAAACGTGACATTTCTGGCGCCACGGCTGAGCGCTTCTATCCCCACTGCGCCTGTGCCTGAGAACATATCCAGGAACCTTGACTCCTCAATATCGGGCCCTAAAATATCAAATATAGCCTCCCTCACACGGTCAGATGTTGGCCTTAACAAGGAGGCGCCAAGGGGTGACTTTAATCGTCTCCCCTTGGCGATTCCTCCGACAATCCTCATGCATTTCCTTCCTTAATCTTGGCCTGGGCCGCCGCAAGCCTGGCAATAGGAACCCTGAATGGAGAACAGCTTACATAATTGAGGCCGGCCCTGTGGCAGAATTCAACAGATTTAGGATCACCTCCATGCTCTCCGCATATACCGATTTTGAGATTAGGCCTTGTCTTTCTGCCTCTTTCAACCCCCATCTGTATCAGTTGACCAACCCCTTCCTGATCAATCGATATGAAGGGATCATGGGGAAGCAGCCCTTTCTCCACATAACCTGGCAAAAATACCCCAGCGTCATCCCTGGAGAAACCGAATGTCATCTGGGTCAGGTCATTTGTGCCAAATGAGAAGAATTCGGCCTCCTCGGCGACACGGTCTGCGGTCAATGCAGCCCTTGGAATCTCTATCATTGTCCCTATCATATAATCAAATTTTACCTTATAATCGGACATGACCTCTTTTGCAACATCTATGGCCGCCTTTTTGATCAGGGCAAGCTCTTCGACAGTGCCTATAAGGGGTATCATGACCTCAGGCACTATATTATAGCCCTTTTGGGTAAGCTCGCACGCAGCCTCGAATATCGCCCTTACCTGCATGTTGTATATCTCAGGGTAAGATACACCTAGACGGCAGCCCCTGTGCCCCAGCATCGGGTTTAATTCGTGCAATGATTCGACGTTTTCGAGCAATTTCTCCTTTGCCTGTATCTGATGGATTATACTGTCGATATCTCCCATATTTTTTCCGTTTCTTAACTCCATCTTAAGGTTTGCGATCTCGCATATAAGGTCCTCCCTTTTGGGAAGGAATTCATGCAAAGGCGGGTCAAGCAAACGTATGGTCACAGGAAGGTCTTTCATCGCTTCAAAGATGCCTATGAAGTCCTCTTTTTGCATAGGAAGCAGACTATCCAGGGCCTTTAACCTGGCATCTTTATTTTTTGCCATTATCATCTCCTGGACATGGGGAAGCCTGTCCTCCCCAAAGAACATATGTTCAGTCCTGCAAAGGCCTATGCCTTCAGCTCCAAAATCCCTGGCAACCTGTGCATCTTTTGGTGTGTCTGCGTTTGTCCTTACCTTCAGCCTTCGGACATCATCAGCCCATGACATAAGTGTTCCAAAATCGCCGCTCAGCTGGGGCTCCACTAAGGGAACCTGTCCCAGGATCACCTGGCCTGTAGAACCATTAAGGGTGATGTAATCACCTTCTTTTATTACAAGGTCATTTACCTTCATCTGTCCCCGTTCTTCGCTTATAACAAGCGCTCCGCATCCAGCAACACAGCATTTGCCCATTCCTCTTGCTACCACTGCCGCGTGAGATGTCATGCCTCCGCGTGCCGTAAGGATGCCTTTGGCCACATGCATCCCTCCGATATCCTCTGGTGATGTCTCGTTTCTGACTAATACTACAGCTTCGCCTTCCCCTGTCTTTTTTATGGCATCCTCTGCTGTAAAGTAAACCTTTCCTACTGCAGCCCCAGGGGATGCGGGAAGCCCCTTAGCCAGTACATTGATTTTGGCTTTGGGATCTATCATGGGATGCAGCAACTGATTGAGCTGTTCAGGATCAACCCTGGTTAATGCCGTCTCTTTTTCAATCAAACCCTCATTTACCATATCAACGGCAATCTTTACAGCGGCAGTCGCAGTCCTCTTGCCTGTCCTTGTCTGCAACAAGAAAAGCCTGCCTTTTTGGATGGTAAACTCCAGGTCCTGCATCTCTTTATAGTGCGACTCAAGCCTTTTGTAAATATCCTCTAACTCTTTATATACCTGAGGCATCTCTTCTTCCAGGGACATCAAATTCGATCCCTTCTTTTGTGCTTTATTTATAGGTTGGGGAGTTCGTATCCCCGCAACTACATCCTCTCCCTGTGCATTCATAAGATATTCACCAAAGAAGACCTTTTCCCCTGTGCCGGGGTCGCGGGTAAATGCTACGCCTGTTCCTGAGTCTTCCCCAAGATTCCCATACACCATGGATTGGACGTTCACCGCAGTGCCCCAGTGATGTGGCAGGTGATGGATCTTCCTGTATGTTATAGCCCTGTCGTTATTCCATGACTCAAAAACTGCCCCTATCGCCATCTCAAGTTGTTTCCCCGGGTCCTGAGGAAATGGTTCGCCTGTCTCCTTTTGAACAAGGGCCTTATATCTTTCCACTATATCCGCCAGGGCCTCTGCGTCCAGTTCGGTATCCTGTTTGACCCCGAGGCTGTCCTTCTTCTCCTGCAGTATATTTTCAAATCTTTCATGTTTGATGCCAAGTACAACATCCCCGAACATATTTATAAACCGGCGGTAACTGTCATAGGCAAAACGCGGATTCCCGCTTTGCTTTATCAACCCTTTTATTGTCTTATCGTTGAGCCCAAGGTTTAGCACCGTGTCCATCATGCCTGGCATGGAAACCCTTGCCCCGCTTCTTACAGAGACAAGCAGCGGATTATTTGTGTCCCCGAATTTTGCACCCATAGCCTTTTCAACCTTCTTCATGTTTTCTTCCACCTGATCCCACATGCAGGCAGGGAACCTTTTATTGTTTTCCGAGTACTGTATACAGACCTCTGTTGTTATAGTGAATCCGGCCGGCACAGGGATGTTTAGATTTGTCATCTCGGCCAGATTTGCACCCTTGCCACCCAGAAGATTTTTCATCCCGGCCGTTCCCTCGGCATTTCCCTGTCCAAAAAAATATACCATCTTATTGTCTGTCTTTTTGTTCGTCTTCTTATCCGTCTTCTTAACTGCTGACATTTAGGATCCCCCTTTCAATTATTCTTTTGACTGAACAATTCTGGAAAAATCGGCTATTTTCAAAAAAACTCTGCCTATTGATGACAAAAGCGACAAACGGTTGTTTCTCAATATATCATCCTTATCCATCACCAGCACCTTATCAAAGAAATTATCTATAGACTCTTTTAGATTTACCATGGCCTGCAAGGCATCCAGGTATTCTGCGCCTGCGATCTTTTTGTTTAGTTCCCCTTCCAGTCCCTTGAAAATATCATACAGGCTTTTCTCTGCCTCTTCAGTGAAAAATCTCTGGTCGGGATCGGGCAACTCTTTTCCCCCTTTTGGCAGGATATTGATAACCCGTTTGAAAGGGGTAAGTATTGTCTCGAATGCCTCCTGCGAACGAAATTCAGCAAGGGCCTCAAGTCTCTTCTGGACATATATAGGATGTGCATCCCCTGCATCCAGCACAGCGTTGATCAGATCGTAGTCAAAACCCTGGGCCAGAAAATAGTTATTCAGCCTTTGATTAAGAAATATTCGCATTTTCCCCTTCGTTTCGTTTGGAAATCCCCCTTGGACGCCTTCATTCTTCTTTGTGGATCGAAGATTCAAGGGTATTTCACCTGTTATATCAGAAAAGGAGGGTTGATAGACAGAAAGGGCCTTTTTTATGAACCCTTCCCATGGGAATATCAATCCATTATTCAGAACGATTTGAATCATACCCTGGGTCTGCCGTCTTAATGCATGGGGGTCTTCTGACCCTGTAGGGACAAAGCCAAGAAGGAAGCATCCAACAAGGTTGTCCATCTTGTCGGCAAGGCTTAGGATCGCCCCGGGCAATGTCGCAGGGAGTTTATCCCCTGAGAAACGGGGCAGATAGTGCTCAAATATGGCTTGAGCTACATCTTCTCCCTCGCCTGACCTTGTCGCATATTCTCTGCCCATGATGCCTTGAAGGCCAGGGAATTCTCCAACCATTTCCGTTACCAGATCGCACTTGGATAATAGTGCGCTGCGTTCAAGGGTATTTTTTAAGGCCATCTTTTTTGTTGGATCTAAAGCCGGTTTTTCAAGGGCCTCAGCCATATATATGGCCAGCTCTTTTATCCTTATAATTTTGTCGTGCAGGCTCCCAAGCTGTTCCTGAAAAACTACATGCTTAAGGCTTTCGATACGGTCTGATAGTGGATTCTTTGTATCTTCATCCAGGAAGAATGAAGCGTCCGATAGCCTCGCCCGAAGCACCCTTTCATTTCCTTTAATGACGATCATGAGGTCATCGGCTGGCATGTTGCTGATTGTCACAAAATTTGGAAGAAGCCTGCCCTTGGAATCCTCGATGCAAAAATATTTCTGGTTGTCTCTCATGCTGGTGACAAGCACTTCTTCAGGAAGATCGAGATATTTCGGATCAAAAGAGCCACACAGGGCAACGGGCCACTCGACAAGATTTGTAACTTGATCAAGCAGCCCCATATCCTCCCTCAGGGTACCTCCAGCCTTTTTTGCCTCTGCTCGTGCCTGTTTAAGTATTATCTCCCTGCGTTTTTCAGGATCACAGATGACGCAGGCTTTCTCCAATTGTGTCATATAAGACTGAAAGTCTTTTACAATGATTGGGTCGGGATGGAGGAAGCGGTGGCCATAGGTCTTTACATCGCTTTTTATCCCGTCCATTGAAAAAGGGATCCTTTGCCCGCCAAATATGGCAATTATCCAATGGATGGGCCTGACAAACTTGAGATCGCTTTCGCCCCAGCGCATGGATTTCGGAAACCCTATGGAATTTATCCATGAGGGGATTATAGCTGGGAGTAATTGCAGTGTCTCCTTGCCAGTGTCCTCTTTTTCTGCAATAATATATGCCCCTTTTTCTGGTATTTCCTCTACTTTTAAGTCCTCAACCTTTACTCCATGATTTTGGGCAAAACCGATCGCTGCCCTGGTAGGTTTTCCTGATGTGTCATATGCAACCCTTTTGGGTGGCCCTACAGCCTTTATAACCCGTTTAGTCTGGCTTTCAGCGACATCCTGAACACATATTGCAAGACGTCTTGGCGTGCCCATGGCCTGGGTAGAACCATGCTGGATATGATGGAAGCTAAACTGCCCTGTCATCAATGACTGCATTTGCTCCAGGGCCAAAGGCAAAAACCTGGAAGGTATCTCCTCCGTGCCAATCTCTATAAGAAGTTCCAAACCCATACCTACTTATCCTCATTGGGGGTTATCTTTTTAAGATATTCCCTTGCGCAAAGCCTTGCCAGATTTCTTACCCTGGCGATATAACCTGTCCTTTCCGTTACACTGATAGCGCCCCTTGCCTCCAGGAGATTAAAAGTATGGGAGCACTTCAGGCAGAAATCATATGCAGGCAGGACAAGCCCTTCCTTGATAAGGCTGATACATTCCTGCTCATACATGGAAAACCATTTCTGTAGCGACTGGATGTCAGCCTTTTCGAAATTGTATCGGGAATACTGAATCTCGCTCTCCATGTGTATCTGACCATAAGTCACACCTTGTGTCCATATAAGGTCAAATACATTATCCACACCCTGCAGGTACATGGCTATCCTTTCGATCCCGTAAGTTATCTCAACTGTTATAGGCCGGAGGTCTATCCCTGCAACCTGCTGGAAATAAGTGAATTGTGTGATCTCCATCCCATCCAGCCAGACCTCCCAGCCCAATCCCCATGCGCCAAGTGTAGGTGACTCCCAGTCGTCTTCCACAAACCTTATATCATGCGCCATGGGATCGATACCTAGAGATTTCAAGCTCTCAAGATAGATTTCCTGTATCTCCAGCGGGGATGGTTTGATGATGACCTGATACTGATAGTAATGCTGCAATCTGTTGGGATTTTCCCCATATCTTCCGTCTGTTGGGCGGCGTGATGGCTGGACATAGGCAACCTTCCATGGTTGAGGACCTAAAGAGTTCAGGAATGTAGCCGGATGAAATGTCCCTGCGCCTACCTCTATGTCATAAGGCTGCCGTATAATGCAACCCTGGTCAGACCAGAATTTGCTCAAAAAAAAGATAATCGATTGAAAGGTGTTGTCCTGTCCCATAAAATGTTCTATTTAACTAATGGCCTGAGCCACCGACAATGTCAGCGGCAGTTTAACAGTTTCCACTTTTTTATTGTGGTGTCGAAAATACATCCGCCCCATGACGCGGGGATTAGTCTCACGAAAGCCGGCAAAATTTCATCATTGTCAGGAAGACAATGATATTGAGACAATAAAAAATTGCCTATATTCATTATTAATAGATTGACATAGAAAGCTAAAATATAACAGAATGTTAGGCATGTGTCAAATATGGTTTTTCTGGTTACACTTATATATAATCGGATTATGGCATACGGAAAATCGGGATGATTAAACATCATAGGGGCCCGGCATAGGGCAGGAACTTTTTTTTGTCAGACCCCTATGACATGAGGCGTGGGAAAGCGCCTCTAATAAAAAATATAACTATTTTTTGAGAAAAAATCAAGTGTAGCTGCAAAGTGATTTAAAGCGATTCCAAAACGGGATTTGATTCAGAGGATTCAGCGGCTTCCGGAAAATCTGATATCGATGTCATGGGTTATAGGGATGCCTTTTCCCGGTTAAAAGATTTACCAGTACAGGATAAGACTTGAGAGGATAAACCAGATGCCTTGATAGCGCAGATTGAAGGATTTCTTCCAGTTCCTTTCTTCCGGAGGTTACGATTTTCAGCCTTCCCATCATGGTTAAATCCATTTGCAGGGCCTGCTTTAAAAACATTATGCCCCCTGGTGAAATTGAGCGGCATTCTATAAATTTAGACCTGCATAGATGACATACCAGCCCCCCCATTGAAGGACAGAAGGCCCATCCATGTTTAAAATGGCTGTCCGAACATACAAGACATTTTTGCAGATGCGGCCTGTACCCCAAGAGATCAAGGAACTTGACCTCGAAAATGCGCAATATCGGGAAGATGTCAGCCTTTTGGGTTAATGATTCGAGGGTTTTCAGTATGGTCTGAAATATGCCAGGTTCGCCATCCCCTCCTACAGGGGTCAATCTTTGGATAAGCTCCGCTACATATAGCCCGGCAGTAAGACTTATGATGTCACGGTGCAGTTCGGGGTAGTTGTTTATAATGTCAGCTTGTTGAATAAGATGGAGATCACGGTTTGGCCTTGATTTAAATATGAGGCAGATATGGGTTAACGGCTCAAGCGAACTGCCAAACCGGTTTTTTATACGTTTTATACCGTGAGCTACTCCTCTGATTTGACCATAATCCGGTGAATAGACAGAAACTATCTTGTCTGCCCCAACCAGATTGGTAAATCCAAGGACAACTGCCTCTGTTTTGTTTACAGTCACAGGATCAAAGTTTTGATGATTTCGAAAATAGGCTGATGAAATCAATAGCCAATCTGTTTAAGATCATGTTCATTGTTACGCCAGTTTTCAATCACTTTTACCCATATCTCCATATAGATATGTTTTCCCAAAAGGGCCTCAATATCCATCCTTGCGCTTTGTGCAATCTTTTTTAACATTTGTCCACGGTTGCCAATGATAATACCCTTTTGTGATTTCTTTTCAACCACTATAGTAGCCATTATCCTTATTATATCCGATTTTGTATCTAATGACATGTCATCTATGAATACAGCACATACATATGGTATCTCCTGCCGTGTAAAGAGCATCAATTTTTCCCTTAAGATTTCGGCAGCCGCAAACCTTTCCGTTTGATCGGTCGCCGTATCTCCTGAAAAATAGGCTGGCCCTATGGGTATGTAACGAATCATTGTCTCTAAAAGATCAGAACAATTTTCACCAGTCAGGGCGGATATGGGTATAATCTCTTTATAAGGGAACCGGTCTTTATATAAAGCTATCAAAGCAAGGATCTTTGATTTGGGTATAAGGTCTATCTTGTTTATAACCAGAAAAACAGGCAGGCTTACCGGCTTAATGTGTTTGATTATGGCCTCATCACCTGATGAGTCTATTGAGGAGTCAACCATGACCAGAACAAGATCGGAATCGGCTATAGTCATCAGCGCAGTATTCACCATATGACGGTCAAGCCCTCTACCCGGATTACATATCCCAGGGGTGTCGAAAAAGGCTATTTGGGCCGAATCACCATGAAAGATGCCAAGTATTCTATTTCGGGTTGTCTGTGCTTTGGGGGTAACGATGGATACCTTTTTCCCAACGAACCTGTTTATAAGTGTTGATTTTCCTGTATTAGGCTGACCGATTATGGAAACAAAACCGGATTTAAAAGGGACCTTTTCATCGCCTTGAATTGCCATGCAAAATACCCATAATGTAACTGCTCAATATCCTGTGGAAATAATTACTCATCCCTATTTAGAAGCCTATTCTCCCTATAACATATTGTGCAGTTTATATGAAAATGATCGAACAATACTTTGTTATTATTCATTTTCATGCTTCGTTGTGACTGTAAGGTCATGGTGGTTACTAAAAAATAGAAACCGGGCTACTCTTGCTTAAGAAGCCCGGTTTCTGAAAAGATAACTCAATATATTACAGATGATTATCGGAAAGCAGATAAGTGACCGATTTGCCTCCTAGTATCCGTAATAATTCTTCAAAAATGTATTGTAATAGTTCCCAATGCTTGGCAGGCTGCCTATGCCAAGGATATTTTTGGTCCACTTGTCCCATGAAGACGTATAACTGAGAGATGAAAGGTTATATAGATTGTACAGGGGATATTTGAGCGTTGGCAAGGCATACCAGTTGTAAGTTTTTACATAGGGCGAGCCAAACAATCCATAACTTGGCGTGCCAAAGCTAGTCAATGTTCTGGTTGGGAAACCTAATAAGCTGGATGAAATGGAAGAAGACCACTGGGTCGTCGTCCACTGAGGGGTCGAAGGCCACTGGGGTATTGGCAGCCATGGCCATGGCCAAATCGTTTGACCTGTCGTAGTTGGCGGTGCAGGCGGCTTCGGCTTCTCTCTCCACAGTATTGTAAAGTATTGTATCGGATCACCATCTTGAGATACTGTCTGGTATGTAGTCTGCGTAAGCATGTCATTTACAAGCACGGTTCCCGTTTCTCCTAAACCTCGTAACAATTGATAGACATATTCCTTGTTATAGACGTTTGTACATCCGAAATCCAAAGGTTCCCAGCTAAGGGTTGGATAATAACCGGCCTGACCAGGATCAGCAGCTCCAATCTCCACCTCTATATACCATGCAGTCTTGTTTTGGCCGGACGCCTCCCGAATATCATCTACAAGGTATGTGCTATCGGTAAAGGTAGCCGGGTCTGATATGTCGGCATTAGAATCAATCAATTCCAGGCGGACAATGTTGTCAAGAGACCAGTTATTCGGATCATTTGCTGTATATGAGCTAGCGTCCAGACCGAAAACGACGTTCGCCTGTTGCCCAAACAGAAGGTATTCCTGCCCGGTTACTATAATATTCGCATCAAAATAACAGATTTCATCCACTTGTCCATCACAATTGTTGTCTAAGCCGTCGTATATCTCTTGCGCCGCTGGATTTATCTCGGGATCATTGTCGTCGCAATCGTCTATCTTGAGATATCCGTCACCGTCTAAATCATCATCAGGAGTGGCTGGGTTGCAGTCATCATCCTTGCCGTTATAAGGGATTTCGGTTTTGCCAGGATTCACTTCAGGATCATTGTCGTCGCAGTCTGTGTTGTCAGTTACATAATTGGAAGGGGCATCGCATGCCCTGTGAGAAACAGCAGGGTCGCC
>JAFGSM010000132.1 GCA_016934595.1 bacterium
AAATTATATCGTTTTGTTTGAACAGATATCTTATTGAAAAATAAAACTTATTTGAAAAAAGTGCAAAAGTAGAGAAATAAGATAAGGGGATTAAGTTGATATCGTTTTTTTGTATAATTCAAGGCTTGACATTTGACAATTGTAGTATAGAATAATGATTTAATTGATTCCTAAACTCATATGGATTAAAAAAATGGAAAGGGGGTGACTTCATATGGGTGCTCTATGGGCAGTATTGGGAGGTGTCATAGCAGTTTGTCTTGGCATAATTGGGATTATTTTTTGGTGGTCTTTCTTTTTGCATTTATTGGCTGGTACTCTTCCTGTTTTGTTTATCTTTGGCGGATGTATTGCCTTATTCATTGGTTTTACAGAAATTAGAGATTCATTAAAAAGCAAGGAGGAGGATAAAGATTTCTCTAGTTTTAAAGCTGAAAGCGATTTAGATGAAAAGCCTGAAGACGATGAGACAAAGACTGATGATACCAAAGGCAAATCAGGAAAGACTCCAAAGAAATAATAAACCCCTTTAACATATGCTTTGCACTGCCATAACCCGATCAATTGAACTTATTGTCTTTTGTCAATTTTGAAATAGTGAAATAGTAATGTTCCAATAGCTCAATTTGTGAATATGCAAAGTTTTGTTAAGTAATATTAAAAAAGGGCGCCATAAAATTAATGGCGCCCTTTTTTAATGGCTTGAAACCGGTTTTTTTTATTCTTGACAGTAGCCGGATTTTCTGTTAGTTAATTTATTTATGGACTATGTAAGACTTCTTAATCTTAACACCGAGCCCTTTTCCAATTCTCCCGACCCTTCATTCTTTTACCGGTCGCACACATACCAGAGCTGCCTGCAAAGTCTGGAGATTTCTATACGGCTCAGAAGAGGCCTAAACATTGTGCTGGGAGATATCGGCACAGGCAAAACCACCCTTAGCCGTGCTCTTATTCAGCAGTTTCAGAATGAATCCGACCGTTTTTTATTTCATCTTGTTTTGGATCCTTCTTTCAGTTCCGAATCCGATTTTTTGTATTCCCTTGCGATGGGATTTGGCATAAGCTTGCCTGACGCAGATTCTTTATTTGCATATAAAGAGGCGATTCGTCAATTCCTTTTGAGGAGCGGGCATCAAAAAGACAGGGTAATCGTCTTGATTGTAGATGAGGGCCAGAAATTAAACGACAACTGTCTTGAATTATTGAGAGACCTCCTCAATTTTGAAACCAATCAGTACAAATTGCTTCAATTGATTATAATGGCCCAGAAAGAACTGGATGAAAGAATAAGACTGAAAAGGAATCTGACGGACAGGATAAACACCTTTCATATACTTGGGCCTTTGGATAGAAAAGAGACTCAGGATATGATTGAATTCCGGCTAAATAGGGCAGGATGGAGCTCAAAGGCCGCATTGTTTTCCTCTGATGCCATTGACATTATTTATCATTATAGCGGAGGTTACCCGCGGAAAATCATCACATTTTGCCATCATTCACTGCTGTGCATGTTGATCAAAAATGCACAGATTGTCGAGCCTGAGATGGTTGAGTATGCGGTATCCCAGATGTACGAATACAACGAAGATTCCCATAAGATATTGACTGTTTCTGCAACAAAGGAAAATCTTCCGTCCAAATTCAATGTCAAACCCCTTAAGTATAAACCAAAAAGGTCTTTTAACTTAAAATGGTTATACGCTTCAGTATTGCCCGCAGCCGTTTTGATCCTTTTTTTTGTGACCCTGTTTTGGGGGACTAAAAGCATGAAGCAGGCCAGGCTGGGCATCCGGAAAAAATCGGCTTCATTTGTTATAAAACCCGGCGTTATTGCCAATAATGCCGACGCTAAACTGGATGAGACAGAATCTTTTTTTGGCAAGGAAACTGCGGCTAATGAACCGATTGAAACTACGCAGGAAAGGGGGAAATTACTATATCTCATGGATAAGGATTATAAGGAATCGATTGATGTCAAGCCGGGCGGGACAGGATTTCTTTTTATCAGGAAAAACAAGGCCAGAGGAACGATGACTGATGAATATTTGCGTCTGGCATTTGATAGCTGTGCATTGGGTACAGATAATCCTTATTTGTTAAAGGACGATGGGGACAAGGTCTCGATATCTGATGAGGACATACGTTTGGCGCTTGACAGTTATGAACCGGATACCGAGAATCCTTATTTATTATTCAACAGCAGGGGCTTAATGTATGAGGGGAATGTTTTAACGCAAGAAGCTAAATATTCAGTACCCTATGGCTATGAGTCTACAGAACAAGATGCAAATGTTCCTGCCCATAAAGATGTAAATGAAGGTGTCAAAGAAGATTTGGAGACAGAAGAAACAGGAATAAGCACAAGCCTTGAGATGGAAAGCGAATATAAGGGATTAATTATACAAAAAGACCCCTATACGGAAGACAGATGGGGTGTTATGATTACTGCCAAAAGTGGGGATTTCGTATTAGGTTTGGCTAGAAAAGTTTATGATATAGAGATTACACCCTCTGTTCTAAAAAAGATTCAACAGGCGAATCCTCAAATCAAGGACATTGATCATATAAAAGTGGGACAAGGGATATTTTTTCCAGATTTTTGGAGCTCAAGCATAGAAAAAGACCCGACGGATAAATCTGCCGAAGATTATGAAAAAAACAGATAAGGATATAATTGCTACCAATCAATTGATAAAGGTGATTCGGGGTGAATCATCAACCCTTATGCATGATACACAATCGCAATCAGAAGAGGGCATCATTGATTCGAAACCCAATAATAAAGTCAAAATATCTAACCGGTTTAAAATCGCTTTAGTTTCCCTTCTTATCGGGATGATGTTTTTTACCTTTTTCAGTATCTATTATTTCACCGGAGATATCGGCAACCTTGAAAACATTAAAGAGTATCTTGAGATTAACAGCCAAAAAATAGCATTCCCTGTTGAGCCGAGTGGACTCTGGAAACATAAAAAGGAACTATCGGAAAGGATAGATGCCGCTTCCCGTGTTTTGACAGTCAATCGGCCTTATGTATCCAGTTTATTGAAGGAGTTATCTATTATTCTTCCCAAAAACTGCTTTTTAAACAGGCTGCACATTTTTTTGTCATCCAAACAGACTGATAATCAAGACACAACCTTTACAATGGAAGCGACAATCATAGAAGATTCTGATTTCTCAGGCTTTGATCTTGCCGATATCGTAAACTCTATTGATGCCTCGCCACTTTTTGGTCATATCAAGGTTGGCTATCAGGACAGATCAGAACTGTTCGATTACCGCACAATAAATTTTCAGGTCAGTTTCTCTTTGGAATGACTATGAAAATGATGACAAGAGATTTTTTAAATGACAGGTTCTAATTTAAAAACTGGAAAGTTATGGATATTTCTCCTTTTCTCCGTCATAGCTCTGGTATATGCATTGTGGTGGGCTATATGTGTCTATATGCCTTATAATAAAAAGAAGGCTGAATTTGAGTCCAGAATCTCAGCCCTTGAACATGAAATCAACAAGAAGAGGGCAAATCTTATAGAATTAAAGGATGCGGATGAAAGTCTCCGGTCATCTCTGGCGCGTATCCAGGATATTAGATCCAGACTGCCGGATTTAAACAACATTATAAAATTTACAGATCATTTAAAAAAAAGGGGGCTGGATCACAACCTGCTTGTAGAAGAGGATGTGCCGGATACGCATCTTATATCATCCCCTTATCCTGCAAGGATTCAAATCTACCCTGTTCCAGTGACGCTCAGATTAAAAGGCGACTTCCTTTTCATAGGCAGATATATACAATCATTGGATGAGGAAGAAAGGTTCTTCTGTCATATCAAAAGCGTTATGATGGAAAGGGTCTCAAATGACATATCCGATGTGTCCGCCCAGATCAAGATGGAAGTGTTTTGTAAAAAGACAGATACAGAAGGGAAAATGGATGAGATATTTTAGATATTGGTGGCCTTCGGTTGTTGTCCTTTTTCTGGCTTTTGTTTCTCTTTGCCTGTTTGTACCTCGGATCCGGCAGCGGGATGTTTCAAAATCTGACAAATTGAACATGAATGAAGGAACGGTCACCGAACCTCTTATGTCTCCATCTGAAAACGATATCCTGTCCTTTCCCAATCAGTTAAAGCTTTTAGGCGCATCATGGACAAGGGATCCGTTCAGTCTTAAGCCTTTACAAAAGGGGCAGTCAAAAGATGTAAAAGACAGGGATAAATCTTCAAATGAGTTTGATGGAAGGGATTCTGGTCTTATTCAAAAACCTTCAGGCGATACTGAAAGGGATAAATCCCCATCCGAATTTTCAGGGGGGGCTCCTGATATAGGGATTCCAAAGCCTCCCGCAACCCCTTCCCATACTAAACCGTCTGCAAAAACCGATGATAAGGTTTCAATGGAAGCCGCAATCAATGAAAGCCTCCGCAAAATGAAATTGAACGGCATAGTCTTTTTTGATAATCAGTATATGGCCCTTATCAACGATTCCGGCTTGAAGGAAGGGGATACGATATCGGATTTTAAAATTGCTGAGATTAAGCGCAGGCATGTTGTTTTGAAAGATAGGCTTGGCAATTCTCATAAATTGGAGCTTAATTAGCGTCTGTCCGAAAAGTGTCATTGGGGATCCAGGGTCTTAATCATCTATTGAAAAACTGGATTCCGGCTTTCGCCGGAATGACAAAAATTCGCCAATTAACGCTTTTTCGGACAGACGCTAATTAATGACAAAAAAAGCGGTTTAAAAGGCCTGACAATATGGATGCAAAGGCAGAGTTTATCAGCGGAGATAAATAATGGAAAAAGAAAAGGTATCCTGGAATTATATAATCTTCACATCCATCATCGGGGTTTTGCTGATTCTAAACTGGACAGGGATCTTTCGCACACTTTTTGGCGTAAACACCGCCATCTTTCTTACCATCATAGGCGGATATAAGATCTTCTTTACAGCCTTAAGCGAGCTTCTTGAAAGAAGGATCTCTGTGGACCTTGCTATAGGACTGGCTGCCATCTCCGCCCTGGCCATAAAACAATACCTGGCTGCCGCAGAGGTCATCTTTATAATGCTGATAGGCGAGGCCCTTGAGATGTATGCGGTTGACAAAACCAGGGCCGCAGTAAAAAACCTGATCGATCTCGCTCCCAAAAAGGCCAGGGTGATAAGGGAGGGGAAAGAGGCTGAAATCCTCCTTGAAGATGTCAGGGTTGGAGAGATAATAGTCTGCAGGCCAAGCGAGAGGATCCCTGTCGACGGGATTGTTGTTCATGGATCATCTTCCGTTGACCAGGGACCTATCACAGGGGAGTCGATTCCGGTTGAAAAGCAGGCCGGATCGAATGTGTTTAGCGGAACCATAAATCAGTTGGGGCGTTTGGAGATAAGGGCAGAAAAGGTCGGAGAAGGCACGCTTCTTTCAAAGATTATCCGCCTGGTGGAAGAGGCTCAGGGAAACAAGGCGCCTGTTCAGAAGACAGCAGACCGTTATGCATTGTACTTTGTGCCTGTCATTTTGCTGCTCGCAGGTTTGACGATACTTATTACGAAAGACTGGGTGCGGGCGGTCTCCGTATTGATCATAGCCTGTCCATGCGCCCTGGTGCTTGCCACACCAACAGCAGTAGTGGCAGGGATCGGAAGGCTCGCGAAGGAAGGAATACTTGTAAAAGGCGGTGCATATTTAGAAAACATGGGCAGGGTCGATACCATCATCCTTGATAAAACCGGCACTGTGACCCAGGGAACGCCCAAAATTACCGGTATAAGACCCCATGGCCGCTACAGGAGAGAAGATGTTCTGGGATTGGCTGCATCCGCTGAGGATTGTTCAGAGCACCTCCTGGCCAGTCTGATAGTGAAAAAGGCAAAGGAAGAAGGCATACGGATTCCAAAGGCGGATTCCTCCAAAGTCTTTCCAGGCAAAGGGATTGTCATAAAAACCGGAAGAAGGGATATCATAGTCGGCAATAAAAGGATCATGGAAGAAAACGGAGTACTGTTTACAGACGAACAAATCCTTGAGCTGGATGAGATCGAAAATAATCTTGGCCAAACAGCGGTTCTTGTGGCAGACGGAAAACATCTGGCAGGCATAATCAATATAGAGGACAGCGTCAGGCCTGAGGCCGCCAGGGTTGTGGAATCCCTGCGAAGGATAGGGATCAGGGACATACAGATGCTGACAGGGGACAATCGCAGGGTCGCCTCGATAATCGCAGAAAGGGTCGGAATAAAGGCAGTGTGGTCTGATCTGCTCCCTGACCAGAAGGCTGAGCATATAAAAAAATTGCAGTCCGAGGGTCGTAAGGTCGCAATGGCAGGGGACGGCATCAATGACGCACCTTCGCTTGCCGTGGCGGATGTCGGGATATCCATGGCCGAAATAGGCACGGATATAGCGATTGAATCCGCGGACATCATATTCATGTCCGATGACCTAATGAAACTTTATGATACTGTGCTGATAGGAAGAAAGACCGTAAGGACAATAAAACAAAACATCTTTTATTTTGCGGTTATATTTAATCTTTTGGCAGTGGCAGCAGCTTCGTTTTTTACCTTCATCACACCTGTCTGGGCGGCCATAATCCACCAGATCAGCTCTCTGCTTGTTGTTGGAAATTCTCTCAGGCTTCTTTCGGCAGATCGCGTCAGGCAGGATATCGGCAGGAAGGCCCATGACTTATGGGGTAAAGCAGCGCAAAATGCCCTGGAATTTAAAAGCTGGTTTTTAATGCATGAAAAACAGGCCGCAAAATATATAACAGCGGTTATACTGTTTATATATATACTGAGCGGGTTTTATATAATTCAGCCGAACCAGTTGGGCATAGCCCAGATATTCGGAAAAAGGCTGTCGCAGCCTATCATTTCCGGCCTTCACTATCTGCCTCCCTGGCCGGTAGGAAAGGTCACAAAGCTTTCAAAAAGCATTGACCGTGTCGAAATAGGTTTCAGGAGCAGGATCGTTCCGGATGCAGGATCAGCCATAAAAGACCCTAATTTAACTGCACGGCCTGTTATTGCCTATGAATGGGACATCCAGCACCGCACGGGCGCATATAAGGATATCACAAACGAATCACAGATGTTTACAGGCGATGAGAATTTTATCGAAGTGGATGCAGTGGTTCATTATGCCATCAGGGATCCGGAGCTTTATTTGTTTAAGATAAGGGGGGAGCAGGACGCGGAATCCTTATTGAGGTTTGCAGGAGAATCTGTAATTATCCGTATCATAGGGGGAAAGGCCATAGATGAGGTACTGACGTCTGAGAGGATCTCCATTGAACATGAGGCAGGGAAGGACCTCCAGGCATTGCTCGATCATTATCAGTCAGGGATACGCGTGGTTGGTTTTTATCTCCAGGCAGTTCATCCTCCGATTGAGGTAGCCGATGCCTTCAGGGATGTCGTCAATGCAAATGAAGAGAAAAGCCGGCTGATAAACCTGGCCGAGGCGTATCACAATGAACAGATCCCTTTGGCAAGAGGGGATTCATTTACATTGATAGAGGATGCATCCGCATATAAGGAAGAGATCGTGGACAAATCGGAAGGGGAGGGGAAAAGATTTAACGCGACCGTAAGGGAATATCGCAATTACCCGCTTCTGACAAAGAAGAGGCTTTATTTGGAGACTATGGAAAACGGGCTTGCAGGGACGAAAAAATTTATCATGGATAAAAATCAGTCCGGGGCGAAAAGGCTTACTATCTTCGGACAAAAAGACCTGAAAACGCTTTTAAATAATATAATGGAGGCGCTCGGCGGCACGGCGCGGGGCTCGTCCAGAGGAAGCGGCGCTGGCAGCGCAGCCAATCCTTAAGCCTGCCATTTTGCATTTTCATAAGGGAGGGGGATATACAAAGCACATGAAACATAAAAAGATTTTTAATATCCTTGGTGTAATCATCATACTGGCATTGGTATATCTTTGCCTGTTTGTCTGCGATGAAACACAGTTTGTAATAGTCACCCTTTTTGGAAAACCTGTCAGGACGGTAAATCAGGCAGGCATCCACTTAAAGACATTTTTGCACAGCACGACAAACTTCGATAAAAGGCTGCTTATCTATGATCCCACCCCTTCGGAGTATCTTACCAGGGACAAAAAGAACGTTATTGTGGATTCCTTTGCATGCTGGAAGATCATCGACCCTCTCAGGTTTTACCAGACGGCAGGCACAATAGACGGGGCTGAGAGAAGGCTTTATGACATCCTTTATTCTGAACTGTCTGCCGTTTTGGGAAACTATGACCTGCCCGATCTTATCTCAATAGAACCTTCAAATGTAAAGATAGATCATATAATGAATGAGGTGACTGAAAATTGCAGAAGGAAGGCTGAGCGCGATTTCAGCATCGCCATAGAGGATGTCAAACTGAAACAGCTTATCCTGCCTCAGCAGAACAAACAGAGCGTTTTTGACCGTATGAGGGCTGAAAGGCAGAGAATTGCAAAGATGTACAGGGCGGAAGGCGAAGAAGAGGCTTTGAAGATAAGGGCAAAGACGGACAAGGAGGTAAAGAGTCTATTATCAGACGCATATAGACAGAGCCAGATCATCAAAGGCGAGGGTGATGCAGAGTCCATAAGGATATATGGCGAGGCTTACAGCAGCAATCCTGAGTTTTATAAATTGATTCGTACCCTGGAGGCATACAGCAAGTTCCTGGATGAAAAGACTACTGTTGTATTGTCTTCAGATTCAGAGCTTTTGAGGCTGATGACAGAGGGGACAGGGGGCATGCCTTAAAGATTTTTCAGGGCGCAGGGTACAAATGGTGTGATAAAAATGGATATTCAGACTAAAATTGGGAGTGAAAAAAGTGGGTTTTCAGGCCATCTGCTTCTGTGGGGAAAATGCCTCATTGGCCTGGCGGCCTTCATTTATATTTTATCGGGTTTTTACAGGATAAAGACTTACGAGACAGGGGTCTTGCGTCTTTTTGGCCGGGTTATCAACGACCATGTTGGGCCGGGTCTTCACTATGCAATCCCGTATCCGTTCACAAGGATTGACAAACTGAGGCCCCAGGAAAGAAAGAGGGTTGCCGTAGGATTTGAATTTTCTGACCAGGTCATAGGGATGGGAGGCAATCCGGTCCAGGGTGAATTTCTGAGCGGTGATGAAAATATCCTCAATATTGAGATGGTGCTTCAATATTTTATCGTCAGCCCCGTGGAATATCTGTTTAGAGTGTACGATCCTGAGACGGTTATTAAATCCTTTGCCAAGACAAATCTCACCAAAATAATTTCACAGATGGAAGTGGACGAGATATTCAAAGGATCAGGCAAGGTGCTTATCCAGTCAGGGGTTCTTAAAAAGACGCAGGATGATCTGGACAGGATACTGGACAACCAGAAGTGGGTTCAGATCACATCGGTAAACCTGCAAAATGTCTCACCTCCCCTTGAGGTAGCCGATGCCTTCAAGGATGTAGTGACCGCCAGGCAGGACAGGGACAGGCTTATCAATGAGGCAGAAGGCTATCGCTATGACGCCCTTCCCAGGGCAAGAGGGAAGGCAGAGGAGCTCGTCCAGCAGGCCGGAATATATCGCCAGGATAAAATCGACCTGTCAAGAGGGGATGCGGAGAGATTTTTGCGTATGGCTGAGGAATACGCACAGAAAGGCAGTGTGACATCCATGCGCCTTTATCTGGAGACAATGGAAAAGGTCATGGAAAGGATACATAAGGTCTTTGTCCAGAAGACAAAGGATCAGAAGCCTTTGGATTTGAGCATTATAGACCTGGAGGATTAGGCATATTTTGACTCTTCCTTTATCGCAATTAATTTTCATAATGAGAATTGATGGCCTCGTAAAAAGTAACTTTGATGACGAAAAACAAAGATTATATCGTTAAAATACATATCAAAATTATAATATTAAACATATTATTAGGGGCGTTTTTGACTTTTTACGAGGCCATCAGAATTGCTGTGACAAAATAAGGTAAATTCGACTTTTTACGAGACCATCAACTTTGTGTGAAGAGGCTTGCTCCTTCTTACCCAGAAATGGGACAATGTTGACTGAGTTAACTCTATGATTCCTCAGCCTGCCTTAGAGCAGCTTTCATAATGTCATCATGAATCCAATACCCTGCATTGCGCATTTCATCCAATGCCTCGCCTACATTTGGAATCAGATTTCGGCGCTTTGCCTCAACAATGATACCTGCTGAACCTACTACGTTCAAACCATAAACTTCCCGCGCAATCTTTCTCGCCTTCCTTTCGTCAATCAAAACGAAATCCGCACCTTTCTCACGAACAAAATGTATAACTGATGCCTCTCCTTTATCGAGTAGAGTTTCGAGTAGAGGTTCTAATGGTGTCTTGAGAGACTCCTTTTTGATCCAGGAAGCCTTCCGATAATGGGCAAGCCCTGAGAAATCTTTTCCGCCTTGAATGATTTCTTGATGAACTACATCGGGCACAATAACCTCTTTGAAAATAATTTTAAGTATCCCAAGCTTGTTAATTACGGCCAGAGCAACTATCGGTCCGGTATTGGAAACCAGTCTCCCTTTCATGAAACGGACACCTTGAATTCTGCCTCAATTTCTTCCTGATCCCATGATACGGTCGAGGCTCCGTATCGATGCGCGTTCAGAAGGAAAGTCACTCGTGATATACCTGCAAGGGCAGCCGCCTGACCCGATGAAAGCCTTCCAAGCTCAAAAAGTTTAATGGCTAGGGCTGTACGGGCTTCCTCTTCGAATGACTCGATAGTCAAGTTAAGCGCCGCCGGAATTGATTCCGGATATTTTATTTGCAGAGTTTTCATCGGTTGGACACCTCCTTTTTCTGTCCGTTCATTAGTTTAAAAGGCTGATATCATTATGTTGACAGGATTTATTTTAAAAATCAAATGAGTGTAACCAAAATGGTGCAATTTCTCATTTGTCATTCCGGCGAAAGCCGGAATCCAGGATAAATAGAAAATCGAAACAAGCGA
>JAFGSM010000133.1 GCA_016934595.1 bacterium
AATCGGAAAGCAAGACCTTTTTTGGATAATCTTTTTAAATTTTTCCTTCAGATGATCCTTATTCCACTGGATATTGAGCTATTACTATTCAGATTAGTCAAAACCTTAAAAAGGCTTATGGAAATGTCAAAAACCATCACATTGATTAAAGGGATTTTAAAGTGAAACGCCCATGAATCTTCGATTCACAAAAGGGTATGAAAATACCAAGAAGGGATTTTAAAGTGAAAGGGAACCGTTCTTTTATGTCAAAGTGGAAAATGTCCATCAAAACCACAGTATTATTGGCCATATTCCTCTGCCTGATATCTTTATGCGCCACAGAATCTTTTCCATCTTCTGAACCTGACCCTAAAAGGATGGAGGGGATCAACGATCTCATACAAGAGATCTTTTATAAAAGCGATCAGCCCAGGCAGAGGATCGACGAATACAGCCATATAAAAAAGTGCGCCACACCCATAATCATGTACGCCCTAAAAAATAAACATCTTCTCCGCCCTGAGAACAGTTTTATCCTTTACCGCCCTACCGATCCAAGGGATCAGGACTATTACGGCAATGTCGAGGTACTTTATTTTGATACGACCCATTTCAGGGTCCATTATACCGAAGACAATAGTAATGGGGATGCTGTCCCCGGATCGGATTCCAATCCAAACACGGTACCTTATTATATCAAAAACCTTGCGTCATATCTTGAGTATTCATGGGGAAAAGAGATCGTTACTATGGGCTACAGCATAATAAATTTTGACGGATTGATAGGAGGCGGCCTCAACCTGATCGATGTTTATGTCCTCAACATCTCTTACTATGGATTCACCTCTATTGATAAAAGCAACTATCCATATATCGTTATAGACAAAGACCTGAATGGCCGGTCATCAAGTTTTGACACCGATCCAAACGGCATCCTCAAGGTGACCGCAGCACATGAGTTCTTTCACGTAATACAATATGACTATGACGACTGGGAAAACCTCTGGTGGGAAGAAAACACAGCTGCATGGATGGAGGACGAGGTTTATGACCATGTTAATGACTATGTCCGCTATCTTCCTTATAAACTCAGCAATCTTGACCTCCCCCTTGATGAAGAGCCCTATCACATAGATCTGTTTATATATGGCGGGGTTATATGGGCAAAATACCTTTCAGAAAACTACGGCCAGTCTATCATACGTCATATATTCGAAAGATGCGCCATTATAAATCCTCCCATTGCAAAAGAGGCGATTGGATATATACTGGGAAGTTATGGCTCAAACTGGACCGATGCCTTGGCCCAGTTCTATATCAAAAACCTGACAAGGGACTATCAGGAGGCAAGGGAAGGGCTGAATTATCCCCAGGTCTCCTTAACTCAGAGTGTATCGGCTACAGAAATTGGGAATGCCTTTTCCTCTCCACTCTTGACGATCGATCACCTCTCATGTCATTATTTCAAACTCCAGGCAGGCCAGGAACATCAGAAACTATATGTCAGCCTGGCAAAATATGGGTCATACCCCTCAGCCGTATTTTTGGCCGACAGGAGCAACACTGGAATACCGACAAAAGAAACGGTTGACAGTTTTTTTATGGATACTAATATTGCTTTGGATGGATTCGGGACATCCAGCGCCTATCCGCAGGCATACCTTATTGTATACAACCCTCACCCTGAAAACGACAATTATCCTTACATATGGGCCGCCGCTTTCGAGCCCATAAGCAATCCGCCGCCTGATCCTCCGCCCGACCCCAACCAATCAGTCCCTGAGGCCTTTTTAAAATCCGATGGCGGAGGATGTTTTATTTCAACGCTGTGACATGTTTTATTTCTGTGCTTCCCAAAAAGTTATTTTTTTGATAACCTAATATGGTTCTTTGTATCAAGAATTCCATATTTTGCATATTCAGGGGGAAGATAAAAATGATTAGGGATGTGCTTGCCTTTATTCTAGCCGGGGGGGAAGGTAAGCGTCTTTATCCTCTGACCAAGGACAGGGCAAAACCGGCGGTGCCATTTGGAGGGATATACCGGATAATCGACTTCACGCTCAGCAACTGTCTCAATTCAAATATCCGCCGTATATATGTCCTTCCCCAATACAAATATGAATCCATGGACAGGCATCTGCGCATGACATGGAATATATTCTCAATAGATGTAGGGGAATTTATCATCTCCATACCTCCACAAAAAAGGATAGATGAAAACTGGTATCAGGGCACTGCCAATGCAATTTATCAGAATCTCCATACACTGGAGAATGAAGCCTCGAAATATATTCTAATACTTTCAGGCGACCACATTTACAAAATGGATTATTCAGAGATGCTTTCTTTCCATAAGCAAAAAAAGGCCGACGTGACTGTCGCCGCCATAGAAGTTGAAAAAAACAAGGCATCCGGATTCGGCATCATCCAGGTGGATAATGATATGAAAATCATAGGCTTTGAGGAAAAACCCATAGAGCCAAAGACAATACCAGGAAATTCTGACATATGCTTCGCATCTATGGGGGTATATATCTTCAATGTGCCCACCCTTATAGAGCTGCTGGAAGATGATGCATGGCAGAAAACCGAACACGATTTTGGGAAAAACATAATACCGATGGCCTTCGAGAAAAAGGTGGTCTATGCATACAATTTTAGAGACGAAAACAAGAAATCTCCAAAATACTGGAGGGATGTCGGCACCCTGGACGCCTACTGGGAGGCGAACATGGACCTTGTTTCTGTTGATCCCCAGTTCAACCTTTATGACAAAGACTGGCCGATCAGGACATACCATCCTCAATCTCCTCCAGCCAAATTTGTGTTTGCAGATGAATTTATCGGCTACGGAAAAAGGCAGAGATTCGGGGTAGCGATCGATTCCATAATCTCTAACGGATGCATCTTAAGCGGAGGCAGGGTTCAAAACTCTGTTCTCTCACCTGATGTGCGAGTAAACAGTTACAGTTATGTTACCCAATCCGTTCTTATGGAAGGCGTGGAAATCGGAAGATATGCAAAGATTAGAAATGCCATTATTGACAAGGGGGTGTATATACCTCCCCATACAATTATCGGCTATAATATGGAGCAGGACAGAAGGCTTTATGAGGTTACACCATCAGGTATTGTAGTGGTTCCTAAAAATGCCGTTTTTTGATTTGAAAGGTTTCTCTAAAAAGGTTGCAAAAAATGCCTGAGCCGTACCTTTTAAAAAAGGAGACTTAACCCTTGCATCATCCATAAATATATGATATGTTATTTCTGTAGAAAAATTGGAACTTCAATGTAAAAAGTGGGCTTGACCCACTTTTTGTTTTTCGAAAGAATTTTCATGAGGGCTTTATGGCAGAAACCGGTCTAAATGCTCAGGGTTTGAGTTTAATAGAAAATTTGATAAATAACGAATTGAAAGAAGAGGGTTTTGACCTGGCCGATCTGCAATTCAAACGGGCCAAAAGCCGCTTTTTGCTCAGGATATTTATGGACAATAAGAATGGCGTAACCTTAAATGATTGTGAAAGGATCAGCCAAAAGATCAGCGCATCTTTGGATTCGGTTGATCTTATACCTGGCCCATATATATTGGAGGTCTCTTCTGCCGGACTTGACCGTCCTTTAAAAAAGGAGAAGGATTTTATACGTTTCCAGGGTCATTGCATAAAGATAACCTTTAGTCAAGGCAATAATAAAAATCAGACACTGGAAGGCAAGATACTTACCTTCGAAAAAGGCATGCTGAAGATGGAGGGGGAGAAGGGCCTGGAATATTCTATACCTTACCACGATATCCTTAAGGCCAATCTAATTGTAAATTTTTAGGAGAAATTTTAGGAATAAGATATGAGCCGGGAGCTGATACAAGTCATACAACAGATAAGCCGCGAAAGGCAGATAGAGATAGATGTCCTGATCGAAGCTATTGAATCGGCCTTCCTTTCTGCCGCAAAGAAAAGGTTTGCCCAGGATGAGGTATTTATATCGCATCTAAACCGTGAAACAGGGGATATAAATCTTTTCAAGGTATTTGAAGTGGTGAAAAATGTAAGCTCCCCCAAAACACAGCTTGATATTAAAGAGGCATTGAAATATTGCTCTGATGCCAAAATTGGCTCTTCAGTCGAGGTCATGGTAGAGATGTCTGATTTCAGCAGGATCGCCGCTCAAACCGCCAAACATGTCATTCTTCAGAAGGTCAAAGAGGCTGAACGGGACAATATATATAATGAATATAAGGATAAAAAGGGTTGTCTGATCAACGGCATTTTCGATCACAGGGAAAAGGGGAACGCCGTCATCGATTTGGGGAAGATCGAAACCGTTATTGCAGATAAAGAACTGATATCTCATGAAACTTTTAAGCGCGGGGAAAGGATAAGGGCATATATTATAGATGTAACTAAATCTCCCAATAAGGGACCCCAGTTGATACTCTCAAGGACGCATCCAGGGTTTGTGGCTAAACTTTTCGAAATGGAGGTCCCGGAGATATCTGAAGGGATAGTTGTAATAAAAGGGGTGGTCAGGGAAGCCGGAGAAAGGACAAAAATAGCTGTACATTCCAAGGATAAAGACATCGATCCAGTGGGGGCATGTGTCGGCATCAGGGGGTCGAGGGTGCAGTCTATTGTCAGGGAACTGAAGGGTGAAAAGATAGATATTATCCGCTGGTCTGAAGACCCGTCTATATTTATCCAAAATGCCTTAAGCCCCGCGGAAATCCTGAAAATAAATTTTCATAAGACAGAGGGTATGGCCAAACTCGTTGTCTCGGACAAGTTTCTTTCACTTGCCATTGGCAAGAAGGGTCAAAACGCCAGATTGGCCTCCAAATTGACCGGATGGAAGATAGATATTAAGAGCGAGACGGAGACTGAGGAAGAATGGCGAATGGAAAAAATAAAGCTGGAACAGGCCAGGATCGACCTCACACAAATTCCGGGAATTGGGCCATCTGTCGCAGCCAAGCTTTTGGACATAGGCATCAGATCTCTAAAGGAACTGGTTAATACAGACATCAGCTCGATCACAAACATTCAAGGGATAGGAAAACTGAAGGCTGCGCAGATTCTGAAAAATGCCGAAGAATATCTCAACCGGATATCCAGGGGGGGGGGGAAAGAATGAGCAAGATTCGTGTCCATTCCTTGGCCAAGGAGATGGGTATATCAAGCCAGGAAATGGTTCAAAAAATCAGAGAAGTAGGCTTGGATGTAAAAAGCTATATGAGCACTATTGATGAAGAAACAGCCAAACTCATAAAGGATATCATAAAGAAAAAAGACCAAAAGAATCAAAAAAAGATAAAAGAAAAATTGCAAAAATCCCAGGAAAAGGTCAAAGAAACCCCCATTTCAAAAGCCGGGCCACAAAAACCGACCAATTCTGTCAAAACTATCCAAAAACCCGTAAAGATTAAGGGGAAAAAACCAGAAAAAACTCAGGACGCCACGCCCGAATCCATAATAAAGCATGAAGAGCCCGAAGTCTGTGTCAAACTGGTTGAGGCTATAACCGTAAAAGAGCTGGCTGAAAAGTTGAGCTGCCCGGTCAATCAAGTCATCAAGAAGTTGATGGAAATAGGGATCATGGCCACAATCAACCAGGTGCTTGACACTGAAGTGGCGCTATCCATAGCCGAGGCATTTGGCATAAAGGCAAAGGCTATATCCATCGAAGGTGTTGAGCTAATAGACCATGAAGAGAAGGATGAATCCAAACTCGTTTTAAGGCCCCCCGTTGTCACTGTTATGGGACACGTGGACCATGGCAAAACCCTGCTTCTGGATGCCATTCGGAAAAGCGATGTGGCATCGAGAGAACATGGAGGCATCACCCAGCATATCGGCGCATACAAGGTGACCCTGCCGGAAGGCGAGATCACATTTTTAGACACACCAGGCCATGAGGCATTTACGGCCATGAGGGCAAGAGGCGCACAAATTACGGATATAGTTGTTCTGGTTGTCGCCGCTGATGATGGTGTCATGCCTCAGACCAAAGAGGCCATCAACCATGCCAAGTCTGCGGATGTTCCGATTGTCGTTGCTATAAACAAAATAGACAAGCCGGAGGCTGATCCCCAGAAGGTCAGGACAGAACTGGCCAAGTATGACCTCGTTCCTGAAGAGTGGGGAGGGCGCACTATCTTTTGTGAAATATCCGCTAAAAAACAAATAGGCATAGAAAACCTTCTTGAGATGATATTGCTTGAGGCAGAGATGTTGGAGCTAAAGGCCAATCCTGACCGAAAGGCCCTCGGGACAATAATCGAAAGCAAGCTTGATCGAGGCATGGGACCAGTCGCGACTGTTCTGGTCAAGAATGGAACCCTTAAAATCGGAGACCCTTTTGTCTGCGGCATCCAATCCGGAAGGGTAAGGGCCATGATAAATGATAAATGGGAAAACGTCGAACATGCATCTCCTTCCTCACCTGTCGAGGTGCTCGGTTTTTCAGGCGTGCCAAAGGTTGGCGATTCATTTGTGGTTGTTTGCGACGATCGAAAGGCAAGGCAAATAAGCGCCATGCGCCAGGAAAAACAGAGAACACATGGGCTGGCTCAAACTACCCGTATGGATCTGGAACATTTTCTAAACAAGATAAAGGAAGGGGAAATCCAGGAATTAAACATTGTGCTTAAAGCTGATGTTCAAGGCTCGGTGCAGGCCATATCAGAGGCTTTGGAACGTCTCAGCACCCCCCAGGTAAAGCTGAATGTCATTCATGGGGCAGTGGGCGCTATAAACGAGACCGATGTCCTGCTTGCATCATCCACAAACGCTGTGATAATCGGCTTCGGTGTAAGGCCTGAATCAAAGGCGTCCGCATTGGCTGAAAGGGAACACGTTGAATTAAGGCTCTTCACTATCATATATGATCTAATCGATACCGTGCAATCCATTATGAAAGGGATACTAAAGCCAACATATAAAGAGATAATCCTTGGAAAGGCAGAGGTCAGGGAGACCTTTAATATACCAAAGGCAGGGACAATCGCCGGCTCCTATGTGCTTGAAGGGAAGATATCAAGAGGGTGCAAGGCAAGGCTCCTCAGGGACAATGTGGTTGTATATGAAGGCAAAATAGGCTCGCTTAAAAGATTTAAAGACGACGTCAAAGATGTGCAGAATGACTATGAATGTGGAATCGGCATCGAAAATTTTAATGATATCAAAATAGGCGATATTATTGAATGCTATATGCTAAAAGAGGTTGAAGCGACCCTCTGATCAGTGTATTACACACTGCCATGTCATAAACCGAGCGGTTGTGCCTAAAATCCAGCTATGACAGGAATTTGTGAGATATATCTTCACCTGCCAGAAGTATCCTCCCTTAAAGGTAAAAGGAAAATTATCAAGGGATTAAAGGATCGCATCAGGCACAGGTTCAATGTCTCCATTGCAGAGCTTGACGCCCACGACAAATGGCAAAAGGCCGTTATCGGCATCGCCTGTATTAACAAGGACAGGGTCAGCATAGAGCAGGTCTTGAATCATATTGTAGGTTTTATCGAATCCATTCCTGATGTTTTGCTCACCGATTATTTCATTGATATAATCAGATGAATTGCGTCATTTCATCTTTAAAATGACACGATAGAGGGATTATGGAACACTTTAAGAGAACCGACCGCGTCAGGGAGCTCATAAGGCTGGAAATTTCCAATATACTCAGGGATGAAGTAAATGATCCCCGCCTCGCTTTGTTAAGCATAACAAGGGTTGAAGTAAGCACTGACCTAAAGCATGCGCAGATATATGTAAGCCCTTTAAAAGAAGAAGAGGTTGCCGAAATATACAAGTGTCTAAAAAATGCGCGGGGATTCATACAAAAAAGGCTTGGCTTAAGGGTTAAATTGCGTTTTACGCCTGTCATAGAATTTCATATCGATGACTCGATAAAATATGGATTGCATATCATGGAAATACTCGAGAGCCTGAAAAAGGAAAAGGAAAACGATCAAGAATGATCTCAATGCTCCCTCAAATAGAATCCATCGCAAAGGAGCTAAAGAAAAGATCCTCTTTTATAATCATAAGCCATGAGAACCCGGATGGGGACTCTCTTGGGGCTCAATTTGCCATGGCGCTTGCGCTTATATCGATAGGGAAAAAGGCCCAAATCCAATGCAAAGACCCTGTTCCTAAGATATATGATTTCCTGCCAGGCCAGGAATGGCTTTTGAAGACAAATGAAATCAGGACAGGTAAATATGACATGATAGTCTGCCTAGACTGCGCTGATTTGGACCGCTCGGGTCTTACCTTTTATCCTAAGCCTCCTCCTTTTCTGATCAATATAGACCATCATTTTAGCAACACCAAATTCGGCCAGTTAAACTGGGTGGATCCATCCGCATCGGCGACATCGGAGATGATCTTTCACCTCCTGCCGCTTCTTGATGTTGAAATCAATACAGATATCGCAGTGAACCTTTATACAGGGATAATGACCGACACGGGATCATTCCAGTATTCAAACACCTCGGCAGGTTGCCTGAATATAGCGGGCCGGCTTGTAAATGCAGGGGCAAACCCCCAGGCGATATCATCATATGTTTATGACCGAAAAACTGTCCCTGCCATTAGGCTTATGGGATTCGTATTAAACGAGATGGAGATACATATGAATGGAAGCCTGGCTATCCTGACCGTGACAAAAAAGATGCTTGATAATCTACAGGCTACATATGAGGATACGGAAGAGCTGGTGTCCCTGCCTCAAAAGATAAGCGGCATAGAGGTCTCGGCGCTGATAAAAGAGGTCGCCAGCGGGGAGCAAAAGATAAGCCTTCGGTCAAAGGGCAGGGTAAACGTTGCGGAAATGGCAAGAAGATTTGGAGGAGGCGGACATCCCAATGCAGCAGGTTTAAAGATAGAAGGGGAATTATCTCATGTAAAGGAAAAAGTCTTAAGGCTTGCTTCTGAATTCATCCCTTTTGAATGAGATTTAAAACCTGCCGGGATTCAAAATTTAATTCTAATTAAACTACAAGTCTATTATATGAAAAGTCTTCTAAAGCTCGTATATTTCCCCTTTCAGGCTATCAACATCGACATAGGCTACAGTAGACTTCCCGTAAAGCCAGCCACCGCACTCTCCGGGATTGACAACCAGGGTAGATTTCTCCATCTTCATTCTGGGTATGTGCGTATGCGCATATGATATGATCATATATTCGCCGCTTTTAATCAAGGCATCCAGTTCAAAGGGCTCGTGCATCATCAATATCTTTCCGGCATTCCTCTTAATGGTATACGGCGGATTAAAAAGTTCTAACCCCCTTTCCCTGAACTTCATCTGCAACATGAGCTTGTCCCCGTCATTATTCCCAAATACGCCTATAAAACCGGCCTTAAGGTCATTTATGGCGCTCAAGAAAAATGGGGAGACAAAATCTCCCAGGTGCAGCACAAGGTCTACCTCCTTCAGATTAAAAAAACTCACCGCCTTTTTAACCATAGGGAGGTTATCATGCGTGTCCGCAAAAATTCCCATCTTCATTAAAGATATCCTTAAATCCTTCCTGGAAGTAACTGCTCAATATCCTGTGAAAATAGTAACTCATTGCCATTTATAAGCCTATTCTTCTCATAAATATTGAGTAGTTACTCCCGAAATCATGAAATTGATTCCTTTTTGATATTTATGATAACATAAAATTCGGCAATTAAACAACCGGCTTGAATCTCAATTATACCCTTATAGTTAGCCCATTTTGATAAAAAGTATTGACAAATGTTGAATAATGTTATACCCTTTTGATAATATAAATCTAATCTTTATCGGAGGTATACATATGGAAGAGAAAACTGTTTATACAACAAAAGAGGCTGCAAAATATCTTGGAATTACTTAAATGTTGCTCGAAAATTCACTGCTTGTCCCAAAACATTTACAGGATAAGCATCTTTAAGGATATGATGATTAAAAAGCCTCATATTACTATGTTTCCCTGATTAGCACTTTGTAAAATATTAAAATTAGAGGGATTTTCCATTTGAATAATTTCGTGAATATAGCGTGATATTCAAAAAATATAGCATATCTAACCCATTGAAAAATATAATATTAATTGCTTACTTTGGCCAAAGCCCTTTATTATGAGGCTTCTACAAAACCTAATTGCCTTAATATTTTGTTTTTATTATTTAATCGGCATGATTAGCCAAATTTCGAGCAACATTTAAGAATTAGCACTTCAACAATTTATCGTATGGAAAAACAGGGGCTGATATCATCGATAAAAACCCCTAGTGGACAAAGGCGTTTCAGTAAAGAAAACATAGAAAAATATTTGCAAACAAGCCAAAATTTTGAGGCCCCACAAAATCCTAGCAGATTTAAAAAAACCTACTTAACTGTAGGGGAATCTAAAGCAGCTTATCATACTATCCCATTTATAAAAGGTGATGAGTTGTTTTATCATAATGACCCGATTTGGATTTATAATACTGATATTTTGAAAACAAATTGTATCCAGGAAAACTCTATTGACTTAATAGTCACATCCCCGCCTTACAATGTAGACATTAAATATAATTCCCATGATGATACTATGACGTATAATGATTATCTTTCATTTACTAAAGAATGGATTGCACAATGTTATAAATTTATTAAAAATGATGGAAGGTTTTGTCTGAATATACATCTAGGAGGCTGTCCGACAACTATAAATTCAATAAAAAAATACAGATTATACTGTGATTTAAAGATCAATATTGTAATATACAATCGA
>JAFGSM010000134.1 GCA_016934595.1 bacterium
ATTAATAAAATATACAATAAATTTATAACATCGTAGTGATATTTTTGACCGATTTAGACTTTTTACGAGGCCATCAACCTTGATGGCCATGAATAATCCTAATCCTGGATAAATCCTTACAATCCCCAATCAAACAAATAAATGCAGGAAGGGCTTTCTTCTATAATCAACAGATGGCCCATATCTTGCTTATTACAAATTAGCGCCTTGCTATTATATTATATTATTATATATTTATGGAGGGGACTGGATAATGAACAGACTGATAAAAAGAGGGATTTATCATACATGTTACAGTAAGATATGCCCATTATTGAGAATCGTCAAAATACATCATACCGTTAACTTTACTATCGCAATATTCTTTATGATCTTGATTATTCATTCCAATCCGGCCCTTTGCCAGTTCCCTGTCATCCCCCCAGTTTCATATTACTATACGAATCCACTCTATTTTTCAGATTATGGCTATATAAATTCCATAACAGATCCATTCTATTACCTCGGCTATGGTTATAAACCCCCGATCGAAGGGGATACGCTCCTGGGTTGGAACCGTTTTAACCCGTTTTTAGATGCATATAGCGTCTATTTGTATAATTTCCTTGGAATCCCCACTTATGGTTATGTCAATTCTCCATATCAGAGCGTATTTCCTTTCAGGACACTTCCAGGCACAGGATATCCCTACGAACGTTTTGTCTATCCTACATATACTTACGGATCGCCTGAATTTTACCAGAATTGGGTAGATATACAATAGCTCAAGATAAAACACCCATAATCATTTGACAGTTTATCGTTTGACAGCCATCATAATTTTCTGAAAAGCGGACATTTCTATTTTGCTTTGACACCTATAATCATTTGGTGTCATCATTTGCTTTGACAAAAATCAAAATCCTGTCTATATTTTCTCTCTATGAAAAATTTTATTATAATCATATTTTTGTACTTTTTAAAATAATGCATATTATTCAATAATATACCGATTCGAAAATAACAACATATTATCTCAATATTTTAATAGAGTTACACGAAAAGTGTAAGAGTAGAGATTCTGTAGAAAATCAAGTGTAAGAGTAGAGATTCTGTAGAAAATCATAAAACAAAAACCCATCACGGAGTTCATATGCCTGTAGTAATATCCATTGTAGGAAAAAGCGATAGCGGAAAGACCACCCTGCTGGAAAAACTGTTGCCTGAAATAAGAAAAAGGGGCTACAGGGTCGGCACCATCAAACACCATGCGCATGGATTCGATCTCGACCATGAGGGGAAAGACTCATGGAGGCATAAAAGGGCCGGCTCCCAGGCAGTGGCGCTATCCTCGCCTGCCGGTTTTGCCCTGATAAAAGACTTAGAGCAGGAATTGACCATAGACGAGATAGTGGAAAATTGCCTTGCAGACATGGATATAGTCCTGACAGAGGGGTATAAAAAGGAAGGAAAGCCAAAGATCGAGATATTCAGAAAGGACGGACCTCACAAGGACATATTGTGCAAAGACGACAAAACCTTGATAGCAATGGTAACCGATATGGAGATGCGGATTCCGGTTCCCTGTTTTGGTTTGGAAGATACAGTGCAACTGGCGGATTTCCTCGAAAAAAGATATCTAAGGGATAAATAAATGTTTGAATGAAGCATCAAGCCCCATGGAGCGGGGTATTCCCGGCGCTGTAATAGTGTCTCTACTTTTGCACTTCTTTCAAATAAGTTCTATTTTTAAATAAGATATCTGATCAAACAAAACAACATAAATTGTCAATGTTTTGATAAGGTTACTTTTTTAGACGTGGTGATGTCACCAGAATGGTATTGAAACAACATAATTTGTCAATGTTTTAATAAGGTTACACAAAAAGTGCAAAAGTAGAGTAATATCAAACTTATTTTTAAGGACTTTTAGACTTTTTACGGGACCATCAAATTTAACATCTTGATAAAAAGGAGGAGGATGTTTTGGCGACCGGCGTGATTCTGGCAGGCGGAAAAGGGAAACGGTTCGGGAAGAACAAGGCGCTTACAAGGATAAACGGGAAATGCCTTATCGAATGGATCATACAAACATATAAAGAGATATTTGACGAAATCATCATATCAACCAACGATCCGTCTGCATACCAATTTACAGGCATCAAAATCGTAAAGGACCTTATCCCTCACAAAGGGCCGCTTGTAGGCATCTATTCCTGCCTGCGGGAAAGCATGGATGACCGGATTTTTGTGTCCGCCTGTGACATGCCCTTTATCAAGACATCATTAATAAATTATATGGTCAGGAAATCCTGCGGCTATGATGTGGTTGTCCCGTCACTGGGGGAAGAAAGGCTTGAGCCATTGCACGCCCTTTACGCAAAATCATGCCTTCCTGCCATAGAAAAGGCTATAGATAAAGACGAAAAAAGGATCATAAGCTTTTATGCGGATGTCAGGGTCTATAAAATGGAAAAGGAGGAGATGCTCCCATACGACCCTGGGTTGACATCCTTTTTTAATATTAATACAAAGGAGGACATTGAAAAGGCAAATGCCTTTTTATCAGGCTGTTAATCCCGATGGTCTCATAAAAAATGTCTATCATTTTCAAATCAGACAAATAAGGATATTTGCTATGCATAAAAGGTCTTCGCTCAGGTTTCTCCTTATTACCTCGCTCCTTATCAGTTTAACCATCATCGTCGTGGTACTATCCTTCACTGTAGGGCAGAAGACTTGGGAAGCCCTTAGGCAGGTGCAATTCGAGTATATCTTTCTTTCATTTCTTCTGGGTTTGCTTGCACATTGCCTGGATTCCTTCAGAATAAAGACCCTCTGTCAGGCATTCGGATTTCACCTGCCCTTCCTGGATGGATTGAAGACTACACTCGCCTACAATTTCATGGCTAACATCACCCCATCGGTAATGGGAGGAGAACCTGTCCTCATTTACATGCTCGTTGAAAAAACCGGCATCGATACTAAAAAGGCATCGGCAATTGCCGTTATCAGGGGTTTCTTTCTCATACTCATAATCGCTATTGCCGGACCCGTCATCCTTTTTTTTCATCGCGAATACATCATTTCCTCTTTTATGAAATCACTTTTTGATTATCTGGCAGTGCTATTCATTCTCATTGTCGGCATCACTATCTATGCCTTCCTGCACCTCGATAATCTCCGTGCTATACTTGAAAAGATAACCGGCCTTTTTCACCGATATCGGATATTTCAAAAATATTACGATCCTGATGTATTTATACGTCATATATACCGGTGGATGGAGGAATTCATCTTGTCGTTCAAGTATCTGTTTAAGCAAAAAAAGATAAGCATCGTCTACACAGGGGGATTGACGGTCCTCTCCATGCTTGCGAATTACTCGATTGCGTATGTCCTTCTCAAGGGGCTTTCCTATGATATCCATTTCCTCAAAGTCCTTTCCATACAGATTGTTCTGTATTTCCTTCTTTATTTGACCCCGACCCCAGGCGGGAGTGGTTTTGCAGAAGGGGGATTTTACCTGCTCTTCTATCATTTTGTGCCCAAGCATCTCCTGGGGATCCTGCTGATCCTGTGGAGGTTCTTTATCGCATATCTATGGGTGCTGGTCGGATGGGTTTTGATTATAAGAGATCTCGGTATCAAGGGGCTTGAGGAGATAAAACTAAGATTCCCCCTTGAGTAAACAGAGATCGTTTAAAGTAGATCCTTCCAATTTTTTCTGTTCTTTCGCCGGAAATCCAAGATGTTACGCCAATGCCACAGGGTTGAGCCAAAATTTTGCTCAAAATAAGAGACAACTTACAAGTGTAATTAATCATGGAGGCCGAACGATTGTGCATCACCAGCCTTGCGCCCAAAACCCTAAGCTATGCATTCACAGGCAGGCCAGCGAGGTCTGTTTGGATGCGCCTTGTTAAAGGTCTTTGAGAACCAGCAATTTTCATTTTGACCAATTTCTATGTTATATATCATATATTTAGGTAGAAAATATATTATGTCCTGTGACAAAAAGTGCCAAAATGAGAATTGCTGTTTGAGAACAGGATACTCATCTTTAGGCCCTCGATATGTACCTCTTCTGGCGGGTATCTATCTTGATGAGCTCGCCCTCCTTCATGTAGGAAGGCACCTGAATCACAATGCCTGTCTCGGTCACGGCTGTCTTTGGCTGGGCAGCGGCAGTACCGCCCTTTATAACAGGCTCGCACTCCACTATTCTTTGTTCAACCACAAGGGGCAGCTCAATATTTACCAGGTTTCCATTGAATATATGCAAAACGATCTCAAGCCCTTCCATTAAAAAAGGCCTTCTGTCCCCTATCTGTTCCTCATTCAGTGTGTATTGTTCGTATGTGTTGAGATCCATAAACACAAACTCTTCCCCGTTTTGATAAAGGAATTGACCCTGCTTCCGCTCAAAATCCGGCTCATCCACCATATCCCCGCCCTTGAACGTCATGTCCTGAACGTTGCTTGTAAGAAGGCTCCTTGCCTTGATCTTGACCAGCATATTTGCGCCGCGGGCAGAGGGTGTATGCATGGTGATATCTACAACCATGTAAGGGACGCCGTCCTTTTGAAAGGCTACTCCCCTTTTAAGATCGTTTACTATAATCTGGGACATCTTTCTCTTTTCTCCTCCATTTTCCCTGTTTATCCATTATATAACAGCTGCTCAATATCCTTTGAAAATAATAACTCATTGCCATTGAGAAGCCTATTTTCCCATAGTATATTGAGCGGTTAGGAGATATTTAAGATACAAGCGACACTATCTTTTGCTTGATCCTCCCAAAATACCGCCCAGAATGCCCCGGAATATCTGCCTACCGATCTGACTGCCCACAGTGCGGGCAGTTTGTTTGGCCATGGTTTCGACCATGCCCTGTCTTCGTTTCGTACCCCAGAGAAAATCTTTGAGGAATCCGCCGCTTTCGGAGGATTCCTTTTCTTTGCCTTTTGCGGATGAACCCTTTTCCGGTTCGGCGGCAGTCTTTGTCCTTCTGCTCAAGATCTCGTATGCGGACTCACGGTTGACCTGTGTATCGTATTTTATGCTTACGGGGCTGCGCATCTTTACTGACATCCGTTCTTCGGGTGTGATAGAGCCCATACGGCACCTCGGGGGGCAGATAAGGGTTTTTTCAACCGGCATGGGGATACCCTTGCCCTGGAGCGTTGATACCAGAGCTTCTCCAACACCGAGTTGGGATATGACGGAAGCGACGTCTATTTTGGGGTTGGCTGCAAAGGTCTCAGCAGCCGTGCGCACGGCCTTTTGATCCCTGGGGGTGTATGCTCTAAGGGCATGCTGGATGCGGTTTCCCAGTTGTCCAAGGATGTTGTTCGGCACATCGTCAGGAAACTGTGAGCAAAAGTAGACGCCCACACCCTTTGACCTTATGATGCGGATGACCTGCTCGACACGCTGTACAAGGGCCGGCGGGGCATCTTTGAAAAGGAGGTGGGCTTCGTCAAAGAAAAAGACCAGCCTGGGTTTGTCCAGGTCGCCTACTTCAGGCAAAGCTTCGAATAGCTCAGAAAGAAGCCACAACAGAAAGGTTGAATACAATCGGGGCTGAAGGATCAAACGGTCTGCAGCCATGATATTGATGATGCCTTTTCCGGTTAGATCGGTACGCATCAAATCCGAAAGTTCCAGGGCGGGTTCCCCAAAAAAGTTTCGTCCACCTTCCTGCTCAAGAGAAAGGAGGGAACGCTGGATGGCTGCTATGGACGGGGCGCTGACAAGTCCGTATTGCGATGAAATACCATTCCTATTATCCGCCATATATCCCATAACAGCCCTTAAATCATCGATATCCAGAAGAAGGAGACCCTGATCGTCCACGAGCTTGAATGCGATATCAACGACACCTGCCTGTGTGTCGTTTAATTGAAGGATACGGCTCAAGAGCGTTGGGCCCATTTCGCTGATGGTGGTTCGCACCGGATGTCCGGACTTTCCATATATGTCCCAGAAGATCACAGGACTCGCCTCAAACGCATGATCATTTATCCCGATTTCACCAATCCGCTGCATGATCTTTTCATTTGGGGCGCCCGCAAAAGCCAAACCTGCTACATCGCCCTTTACATCCGCCATAAATACAGGCACGCCCATGCGGGAAAATCCTTCCGCAAGGACGAGCAGGGAAACGGTTTTCCCTGTGCCTGTAGCGCCAGCCACAAGGCCGTGGCGGTTGGCATAGCATGCAAGCAGACTAACCGGACACTCTCCTTTTCCGATCAGTATCTCATTTGCCATTTGATTCATCCCCTTTGTTGTCTTGACTTTAAACAGCCACAATCTTGATGTTCTCGTAAGGGACTCAGAAAATACCAATGTACCATTTGTGTTGATCTCCTCGTTAGAACATTTATCATAGAAAGAAGCAAATCTTATGACTCGA
>JAFGSM010000135.1 GCA_016934595.1 bacterium
CCCTGCTGTTTTCTTTGCATAGTTTTTGACTTTTTGCCTATATTAAAACCCTATTCTCGGACAAGCTCCTAGATCTCAATAGGTCAAGGGGGCTGTTTTTAAGGAGCAAAGAGGCTGTTCTTTTGACAATAACTGAAATATTATATAATTTAAAAAAGCTTTACTAACATAGTTTGATTCCATATTCCTTATTTTAAGTTCCTTTTTCAATGCACCTCTTCATAAAATCCGCTTTTATAGTGTCAAGAAGAGTTCTTTTGACATAAATATAAATATGAACGGGAAAATGGAATAGATAATGAAATGGCAGATCCCATCAGACAGGCTTATGGCGGGATGATCTTAGGATGGAAAGCCTTTATTATGAAGGTATAATCAAATACATAGTGAAAGTAATTTGCAGAAAATGGACATCTCATATTGCAGATAGCTACATTTGGCCTGCACCCATTTCTCTATTCTCCCGATAATATTCCAAAAAATCAGATGGGGAGAGTATATTCATACTATTAAAGAGTTCTGTTGGAAAATGTCTGAGATTCCCCGTTACCAGGCATTGAGCTCTCTCTTCAAGGGCAACTTCAAGGAACGGCTCATCATCGGGATCGGGCAATCTCTTTTTTAAAGGTCTAGCTGCCACAATATGTCCGCAAAATTCTATCTGATCAAGAAGGGATTCAACATGAACCTTATCAAAGGAGAACTTCAGTCGTAGTAAAACATCCCTGTATTCAGAAAGGATGCGGGTATTATAGCAGAGGTCAAGGGATCCTGATGCCACTAATTGTAAAATTTCTCCTGATGCGCTATAAGCATTTAGTAAACCGGAAACGAGCACATTGGTATCCAATACGATTTTCATAGAGATTTTCGAGTTTTTCTTACATCCGATATTTCTTTATTTATTTCTTCCAATGTTATCCGGTCGTTGCATGTTTTCATAGAGTGCATCTGCATATTGGATACTGCTGTGATTGCCCGTGCGCGCCTCAGTGCAATAAGTGTTTCTTCCAAAGTATCTCCTGAAACTACACAGAGGAGCGCAACTGGTTTCCCATTGGAAGTAATGACTATTTCCTTTTCTTCCGGCAATTCCTTCTGGATTTGTGCTGATTTATTACGCAAATCCCTTATAGAAACAAATTTCATATGTGCCTCCTTTTGTTACCTTAATATATACACAATTGTTACCCAATTGTCAAGAGGGGCTGGGTTTTCGATATTAGACAAGAAAAGGAAATTTTTTTTCTCGACATTTCTTTTGACATAAATATGAATGGAAGGAATAGCGATCCACCATATTTGTCTTGACAAAAATAGATATTTCTGCCTATACTTATATCCAAAAAAATAGCGTCCTATCATCTATTATAATCCCATGATTTTATTACATTCTCTATATAATTGAACCATTGTTTTCAGCTATGGTTTAAGGTTTGAAAGGTGATCATAATGGAGGCCCCAATGAAGGTTGTCATTCTATGTGGTGGTTTGGGCACACGGTTGCGTGAAGAAACGGAATTTCGTCCCAAGCCGATGGTGGAAATCGGAGGCAAGCCAATTTTATGGCATATCATGAAGATATTTTCCCATTATGGATTCAAAGACTTTATCCTCTGTCTGGGTTACAAGGGCGAACTGATAAAGGAATATTTCTATCATTATGAGATATTTAATAACGATTTTACAGTCGAGCTTGGCAACAAGGAGGGCATAGAAATCTATAGCAACCATGATGAAAGAGGGTGGAGGGTCACATTAGCAGACACCGGAGATAAGGCACTGAAAGGGGCCAGATTGAAACGGGCAGAAAGATATGTTGACGGCGACCAATTCATGATGACCTATGGAGACGGCATAGCCAATGTAGATATCAATAAACTTTTGGCCTTCCATGCCGGCCACGGCAAAATAGCGACTGTAACAGGCATTAATCCAGCCTCACGTTTCGGCGAGCTGAAGGTTAAAGACGATCTGGTTGAAAGCTTTAGCGAGAAGCCAAAAACCGTCTCAGGGCTTATCAATGGAGGATTTTTTGTATTCAAAAAGGGCATTTTTGATTATCTGTCAGAGGAGGACGATTGTGACCTTGAGATCGGCGCACTTGAAAAGGTTGCGCGTGACCGGCAGCTTATGGTTTATAAACATAAAGGGTTCTGGGCATGTATGGATAATATTCGCGACATGGATTACCTGAATAAACTCTGGAACGAAAAGAAGGCCTACTGGAAGGTCTGGTAATTGATTATGAGATGGCCATTTAATGACATCTACAATACCAGACGCATTCTCTTAACCGGAAACACCGGTTTTAAGGGTTCGTGGCTTTCCCTGTGGCTGTATGAGCTTGGCGCTGATGTGATTGGATATGCGCTTGAACCTCCTACAAAACCAAACCTTTTTGAGACCCTGCGCCTTGGAGAAAAAATAACCTCCATTACAAACGATATCAGAAACCTTGCCACCCTGCGGGATACCTTTGAAAAATACCAGCCTGAGATAGTATTCCACATGGCGGCCCAATCCCTGGTGAGATATTCCTATAAAAAACCAGTTGAGACATACGAAACAAATGTTATGGGAACGGCCAACTTACTCGAGGCATGCCGTCAAACCCCTTCAGTGCAGGTTATAATTATCGTAACAAGCGACAAGTGTTATGCCAATCTTGATCCGTCTTGCGCTTGTAAGGAAAGCGATCCTATGGGCGGCTACGACCCTTATAGCTCAAGCAAGGGATGTGCAGAACTTATAACAGCGGCTTATTTGAAATCCTATTTCAACCCTGAGGATTATGAAAGGCATCATGTATCTTTGGCCTCTGTCAGGGCAGGAAATGCCATAGGTGGCGGAGACTGGGGTGATGACAGGCTTATTCCAGACTGCATAAAGGCCTTGTCAAGCGGCAAACGAATAACAATTCGTAACCCTGATGCAGTCCGGCCCTGGCAGCATGTTTTGGAGCCGCTCTACGGTTATCTTTTAGTGGGTCAGCGCCTCTATCAGGAGGGGCCAGCATTTTCAGGGGCATGGAATTTTGGACCCGATGAATGTGAGATAAAACCTGTTAAATGGATAGTGGAGGAGATAACCAGGATGTGGGGAGTACATGAAAGTGAAACATCCTGGATATGCGACCGCGGTTTCCAACCCCATGAGGCCCATTGCCTGAAACTGGACTGTTCAAAGGCAAAATCCAAGATCGGCTGGTTTCCGAAGTGGGATTTAAAAACCGCATTGGAAAAGACAATCAAGTGGTATAAGGCCTACTACGCAAATGAAGATATGCTTCCGATAACAATAAATCAAATCAAGGATTATGAAACACACTTGAGTTACAGATTCATTAAGAGGAATGAAACTGCAAGAAGGGGATTTTTAGACAAAACCCTCATGCCAATAGATATTGCAATAGAGGATGAAAATCAGAGGCAAGGCAGCAGGTTCTCAGATGCAGATGATAAAACCCCCATGAATCCTCGATTCACAAAGGGGGATAAAAATACCCAAAAAGATTTTTCGGATGAAAAAGGTATTCATAAGGAAATCAAAGATGCGCTGTAGATTCTGCGATACGCCTTTGAAGCATCTATTTGTATCCCTCGGGTCTTCTCCTTTATCCAATTCCTATCTTACAAAGGAACAACTCCATAAAATGGAGCCCTTTTATCCTTTAGATGTATATGTCTGTGAAAACTGCTTCCTAGTTCAACTGCAGGAGTTTGAAAATCCAGAAACCATCTTCACCGATTATGCTTACTTTTCATCTTATTCAGATACATGGCTGAAACATGCAAAGGATTATGTAGATCGAATGACCGGCCTCTTCGGCCTCGGCAAGCATTCCTATGTGACCGAAATCGCAAGTAATGATGGTTACCTGCTCCAATATTTTGTTGAGAAAGGGATACCTGTCCTTGGCATTGAACCTGCCCGCAATGTGGCAGAGGTGGCTGAAAAAAAAGGGATCCCTACGGAAACGGCATTTTGGGGAAGGGAAACCGCAGCACGATTGGCATCGAAAGGTAAATATGCCGATCTTCTATTGGGCAACAATGTTCTGGCACATGTTCCAGACCTCAATGGCTTTGTGTCAGGGTTAAAGATTATTCTCAAACCGCAAGGCGTTATCACCATGGAGTTCCCTCATCTGATGCGCTTGGTTGAAGAAACGCAATTCGACACCATTTATCACGAGCATTTTTCATATTTTTCATTAATAACAGCAGACAAGGTGTTCGCCTCGCATGGGCTTACGATATTCGAGGTGGAGGAACTTCCTACGCACGGGGGTTCTTTGAGGATATATGCAAGACATGCGGAGGATAATACAAAACCCTTTTCCGAAAGGGTCTATGAGCTAAAAGAAAGGGAGACTGCCGCCGGCTTTACAAACATCGACAGTTATTCTGGATTCAGTGAAAAAGTAAAGGCCCTCAAGCGGGAGACCGTCAGGTTTCTTATTCAGGCAAAAGAGGAAGGGAAAAGGATTGTGGGGTATGGCGCCCCTGCAAAAGGAAACACATTGTTAAATTATTGCGGGATCAGGACGGATTTCATTGATTATACGGTGGACAGGAATCCACACAAGCAGGGAAGGTACCTTCCTGGAAGTCATATACCTGTTGAGTCTCCAAACAGGATCAAAGAAACAAAACCCGATTATGTCATGATCCTTCCCTGGAATCTCAAGGATGAGATCATGGAGCAGATGTCATTCATAAGGGAATGGGGTGGAAGGTTCTTCATTCCGATCCCAAAAAACACAGTGATCTGAGATGATATTTTAAAGGAACGGGACTATGGAATTCCGGACAACGTAGCGGCGACACTTGATAGGTATCTGATATGATATTTAAAGAAACAGCGCTCAAGGGCGCATATATTATTGAAATAGAACCGATCGAGGATGAAAGGGGCTTTTTTGCCCGCAGTTTCTGTGCGAAGGAATTTGAGAAACACGGTCTTAATTTCCATATTGCCCAGTGCAATATCTCCTATAACGAAAGGAAGGGGACCCTGCGAGGCATGCATTATCAGACCGCACCTTATGAGGAAGCAAAGCTGGTGCGTTGCACTATGGGTGAGATTTATGACGTGATCATTGATATCAGGCCGTATTCGGCCACTTACATGCGGTGGATCTCAATAGAATTGACAGCGAAGACCAGGAAGATGCTTTATATTCCGGAAGGATTCGCACATGGATTTCAGACCCTTGCTGACTGCACTGAGGTTTTTTATCAGATGTCAGAATTTTACCAGGCAAATTCGGCTAAAGGGATAAGGTGGAATTATCCGACCTTTGGGATTAAATGGCCTATTATGCCGCCTATCATGAATGACAAAGACCGGTCTTATCCAGATTTTATTCAAGAACCACAGTAAAAATAAGCGATGAATCTTCGATTCACAAAGGGGAATGAAAATCCTCAGAAGGAATTTTCAGATGAAGGAAAAGGAAAAAATTAAGGAATACTGGGAAGAGCGTGCGAAGCAGCACATGGAAAACCCCTCGGCTACCACAGACGATGTCTATTTGAGAGAGCTGGAAATCTCGGTAATCATCAAAACCATCAATGAAATAGGCATTGACAAGGGAAGCTTATTGGATGTGGGGTGCGGGGACGGGTATTCTATATTAAAGGTGGCAGAGGCATTTAAAAACCTCTCTTTTGTTGCAATCGACTATAGCGAAAATATGATCAGGCTCGCGCGTCAAAGGTTGGAATCACAACCCGATCTGAAGCATCAAGCACGATTTATCATAGGGGATGTGACGGCCATTGGGCAATCTCTTTGCGGATCATCTTTTGACATCGTCCTAACCGACCGTTGTCTGATAAATCTCGGCTCTTTCGAGGATCAATGTAATGCTATACGCAACATAGCAAATCACACGAAAAAAAATGGCTATTATATTGCCATAGAGAATTTTATCGAGGGACACGAAAACATGAACGCTGCGCGCAGGCAGTTAGGATTGCTGGAAATCCCTGTCAGATGGCATAATATATATTTTAAAGAAAAAGAGTTTATTGAATGCGCCGGACGTTTCTTTCAGGATATATCGTTCAGGGAATTTACAAGCTCCTATTATTTCGCCACCCGTGTTATATACGCTGCCATGTGCCAAATGAGGGGAGAAAAGCCCGACTATCGCCACGAAATACATCAGCTATCAATCCGCCTGCCATGGATTGGACAATTCAGCCCGATTCGAATGGCGGTTATGCGCAAGGATGGCTGATTAAACGATCATGGCTAAATCTTAGTTGGCCGCCCCTGTTAATGAAAATTTATTGAGTGTAACCAAAATAGAACATCATCGCTTGTTTCGATTTTCTATTTATATTGGATTCCGGCTTTAGCCGGAATGACAAATGAAAAATCGCACCATTTTGGATACACTCAAATGTATTTTTACGGTAAACACCCATGCCGCTTTTTAGCGGCACCACGAATCATGAAAATAGAATCTATTTTCGTGCCAAAATCATTGGAAAAAACAAGCGGATTTTTATGAAGGATGAATTCGAAAAAGAAAAAAAGGAAAACATTCAAAAGCTTGGCGGAAATGACTGTCTGACTGGACTTTCCATGGAATGGATAACCCGGGTTTCCAGATACAGGTATTCATATAACTTTACATGGCTGGGAAGACCTATCATCCAGTTTCCCCAGGATATTATAGCTGTCCAGGAAATCGTCTGGCAGGTCAAACCCGACCTGATAATCGAAACAGGAATCGCCCATGGCGGATCACTGGTTTTATATGCATCGCTTCTGGAGTTGATAGGAGGAAACGGGCATGTCCTGGGGATTGATATCGACATACGCGAGCATAACCGAGTGGCGATTGAACAGCACCCCATGTACAAAAGGATCAAGATGATTCAAGGATCTTCCGTGGATGAGGAGGTTGCGAATAAAGCCTATGATTTTGCAAAAGGAAAAAGGCGGGTGATGGCGGCCCTTGACTCAAATCACACCCATGAACATGTGTTCAAAGAACTGGAACTGTATTCTCCATTAGTGACTAAGGACAGCTATCTGATCGTCTTTGACACCATTATTGAAGACATGCCTGGGGATTTTTTCCCGGATCGTCCATGGGGAAAAGGGAATAATCCAAAGACGGCAGTTAAACAATTCCTTGAAAAAAACGATCGATTCATAGTTGACAAGGATATTGAGAACAAGCTGCTTATTACGGTAGCCCCTTCTGGTTACCTGAAATGTATAAAGGAAAACCGATGAAACGTATTCCTGTGGCTGGCCCATGGATCACGGAAAAGGAGATCGGTTACGTCACTGACGCGGTGACCAACGCATGGTATGGCAATGCCAACATCTATAATGAACGGTTTGAAAAGGCATTCGCCGATTATATAGGGGTCCGTTTTGCCATCACCCTACCCTCCTGCACCTCAGCGATCCATCTTTCTTTGCTCGCAATGGGAACCGGCCCTGGAGACGAGGTCATTGTGCCTGACATCACATGGATTGCTTCGGCAGCCCCTGTAACCTATGTTGAAGCTACACCCGTTTTTGCGGACATTGACCCTCTGACCTGGTGCTTGTCTGCCTCTTCTTTTGAAGAATGTATAAGCCCAAGAACCAAGGCGGTAATTCCCGTCGATCTTTATGGCAACATGCCTGAGATGGAGGCCATAAGGGATATAGCAAAACGGCATGGCATCTCAATAATAGAAGACGCTGCAGAGGCGATTGGGTCGCACTACAATGGCATGATGGCTGGAAGTTTCGGCGATACAGGTGTTTTCAGTTTTCACGGCTCAAAAACACTGACCACTGGCGAGGGTGGAATGCTGGTCACAGACAGGGAAGATATATATCAGCGTTCCTTGACGCTGCGCGATCATGGCAGGAAACCCGGAGACAAGATGTTCTTTAACACTGAAGTGGCCTACAAGTATAAGATGAGCAGCATGCAGGCTGCCCTTGGTTTGGCTCAACTGGAACGTGTTGAAGAGCTGATTTCACAAAAACGCAGGATATTTGATATGTATAAAAGCAGACTGGCTGATCTGTCAGAAATTACACTTAATTATGAGGCCCCGAATACCAGGAATACATACTGGATGGTCACAGCTATTCTGGACGAAAAATCAGGGATAAAAAAGGAAATGCTGATGGAACTGATGAGTGATATGAATATTGACTGCCGCCCTTTTTTTCATCCACTGAGCTCTATTCCGGCCTATAAAAATTCTGAACAGTCACGGATAGCGCAAAAATGCAACAGGATCAGCTATCGGATAAGCCCTTATGGGATCAATCTCCCATCCGGTCTGAGGCTTCAGGAAGAAGATGTTGAATACGTCTGTAAGTCTCTAAAATCGATTCTATATAAAAACATGACAAAAGGATGAAAATAAAAAACTAGGTTTATTTTTGGAAAAAACGTAACTGCTCAATTTTCTGTGGAAATAGTATATCATTGCCATTTAGAAGCCCAGTTTCCCATAACATATAGAGCAGTTACGAAAAAATACTAAACTGATTGCGGATGTTTTTTTACGAAAGGTTGTTCAGTTCTAATGTCATGGGAACCCAAAGTCAGCATTATAATCACTACTTTTAACAGAGCGGATTTGTTGAGAAATGTTATAGAAGGCTCTATTAATCAGGACTATGGCAACCTTGAAATAGTTATATCGGATAATGCATCAACAGACAATACTCAGGAGGTAGTCATTGGTTACAGGCGTATATGTCCTAAGATCAGGTATTTCCGCAATAGCACAAATATAGGCGCTGTAAATAATCACGGCAAAGCCCTTAAGGAATATGCAACAGGTGATTGGGCGGTATTTATTTCGGATGACGATTTTATAGAGGATCCTTCTTTTGTCTCAGGCTCCCTTGAACTGATAGACAAATATGGAAATGACCGTATCTCTTTTCTTCAGACAGCGGTTAATGTCCTTTATCATGAAAGTGGTATAAAAAAATCCGTTTATCCTGATATATCCCACGATATTGAGGTCATCAATGGCAGGGATTATTTTGTTCATTATTTCGAATATAAATTCTTCTCATTCACCACAACCATTTTTAATCGCAAAGACGCCCTGCGATTTGACATATTCAACGATAAACACAATGGGACAGATGTGGAATTGCTCCTGCTCATGAGCTTTGAAAAACAGGTGATTCTGTCCAAAAAGGTCTCAGGCACATACCGTGTACACGAATCGCAGGCCTTTGCCAAATCAGGTTTAGTCAATTTATTAAAAATATTTTCAACATATGAAAATGTATTTTTATATAGCGGAAAATATATTGAAAACAAAAAAATCAGCATATTATGGCTATTGAAAGCCCGCCGCAATTTTTTTAAAGATGTCAAGACAAGCATAAGGATGAGATCTAAAGTCATGTCGAAAAACACAGAAAAAAGCAACGCAGCAAATAAAATTGTTCGCTTAAAGATTATACGTGATTCAAATAAAATACTTTCCATACTTTACAGCGCCATAGCATTGTCTATCCGGATGATTTTCAGCATCAGCAAATTTCTCTTTTTATGCTCTTTTGACCTAAACCAGCCTTAGCATTTTTGAAAAAATAATCCAGGATTTCAAGCGATTTAACTCAAACCTTTAAGTGAAATCTTTAAAATTACGGGCTCTTTTAGTTTATCCATTGAGAATAGTGTCATGTCATCATTAAAGCACTCCACCTGACTGTTTGCTATATAATAAAAAAACTCATCATCCACAAAAGTACCGGTTGTCGGATGAATAAACAAAGGATTTGAGGCTTCAATAATTTTAGCGCTCTCGATTTGATAGGGTTTATCTAAAGAAAAGATATAGTGGAAGATTGGTTTAATGATTTCAGGGTGTTTATTCCGGCGGGCATCTTTTTTTAATGAAAATTGCGTTACATAAGAGCTTTTACCAAGGTTTTGAATGGCGATAAGGCTATTATCATAGAAATACAAACCATCTATTCCAGCGAGGGTAAAACTCTTTGCCGCCGGGTTGAAAGACCTTGCGATCGGAGCGGTTGAAGACGGTGATGCGCAG
>JAFGSM010000136.1 GCA_016934595.1 bacterium
AATCCTTGACAGGTCCATTTAAATATGCTAAAAATAAAAATCCTTCTAAGGCACTAACCGTACTGGTTTTGTTGTTTATTGCCCGGGGCAAAAGGAAAAAATTCCATGATAAGCCAGGTAAACTGCCTAATCGATAAATGGGCGCTGATCGTTTATCTATTCACCCTTACAGGACTTTTTTTCCATTTTTTGGGAAATATCGCAACAGGCCGTTTCAAGAACAGGTTCATACTCGGAAACCACAAAAAGATCACTGAAGAAGGTTACATACTTCCGCCTGCACGTCTTATGCATTGGATACATCTTGTTTCCATATTATCCCTTATCATAACCGGATTTTTTATTCGCTACAAATTGTTTGAATCTTATTTAGAGATATGGAAGCGTCATCATTACTGTTTCATGGTCCTCATCCTTGTAAATTTTGCAACAAGATTTATCTATGCATTTTTTGGAAAAACAAAGACTTACAAAGATTTTGTCATGGGAAAAAAGGACATACTTAATACCCCTCAGGTAATCCAATATTATCTATTCATCAAAGACCATTATGATCATGTGGCAAAATATGCATCTTTACAAAAGCTTACATACAATTTTTTTTGGATATTTTTAATTGTGCAAGGTTTGACAGGGACAGCCATTTTAATACCCGAGATTTTTCTTGGATGGATGAGCGTGCACATAGACACAGGTGTACTTTTGATGAGGCTAATCCATGTAGGAGTGACATGGTTCTACATTATTACCACATCCATACATGTATATCTTTCATTTATGGAGGGTTACCCATTATTTAAGCTAATCATGCTTAATATAGAGCCTGAATCGATCGAGGAATAAGACACAAAGATGAAATTGATGACCTTTAAAGGCGGGGTTCACCCGCCAACATTTAAATCACAGACAGCGGATAAGCCTATTGTATTATGTCCATTGCCACCCAAGATTTCTATCCCTATGGCGCAACATATAGGAATGCCTGCGAGGTGTCTGGTCAAGGAGGGGGAAAGAGTTGTTGCAGGCCAGAAGATCGGCGAAGCAGATTCATTTATCTCTGCCACAATTCACTCCAGCGTTTCAGGTGTAATAGAAAGCGTCAGCCTTTATCCAAATTTTATTGACAAGATGGTCGAATCCGTTGTGATAATCCCTGATAAGGAACAGGGAGATGTCACTAATCAGAGTTTGAACATGAACAAAGCCCTCGACGCTAATCAAATACGCGCGGCAATCAAGGAGGCCGGTATTGTTGGAATGGGAGGGGCCGCTTTTCCTACCGTTGTTAAACTAAGCCCTCCGCCTGATAAAAAGATAGATAGTGTAATAATTAATGGTTGTGAATGCGAGCCTTTTCTAACCTGTGATCATAGGCTGATGTTGGAACGGACTGATTCCCTGATCGATGGTTTAAGGTTGATCATGCTATGCATAGATGCGGACAAAGGTTATATAGGCATAGAAGACAACAAACCTGGCGCCATTAAGTGTGTGACATCCGAACTTAATAAGGTTGTGCCTGAATGGGCAAACAAGATGCACATAGAGGTTTGTCCTTTAAGCACAAAGTATCCACAGGGTGGTGAAAAACAGCTTATATATGCCATTTTAAAGAGGATGGTGCCTGCAAGGAGACTCCCTAGCGAAGTAGGCGCCCTTGTTCAAAATGTTGGTACCACTGTAGCCATATCTGAGGCTGTCAGGTACAATAGGCCATTGATCAACCGGGTGGTTACAGTCACTGGCCCTGCAATTCGAGATCCTCAAAACCTTAGTGTAAGGTTGGGAACGCCTATATCCTGGTTAATCAAGATATGCAGGGGATTCATAGATACGCCAGGCAAGGTGATCATGGGTGGGCCGATGTGCGGTTTTTCCATATCCAACCTTGAGTCGCCCGTGACCAAAGGGACATCAGGGATTGTTGCCCTAACCAAGGAAATGGTAAACATGCCTCTTCTACACTCGCTGCCGTGTGTACGTTGTGGCAAGTGTGCGGACGTTTGTCCCATGTTCTTGACCCCAAGCCTTATTGGATATTATACCGAACATAAGAGATTCAGGGATGCGGAAAAAGCAGGTGCTATGGACTGCATTGAGTGTGGCTCGTGTGTTTATGTTTGTCCTTCAAGAAAACCCTTGGTTCAACTGATTCGTGATGCAAAGGGGGCCGCCCTGTCAAGGAAAAGGAATTAGGAGGAAAGAAATGGCAGATGGAATTGATCGGCTAATGCTAAGCGCGCCATCACATCTGCATTCCCCTGTAGATGTGCCGCAGGCAATGCACGATGTGATTATCGCATTGATACCCGCCCTTATAGCCGCTACAATATTCTTTGGCCTGAATGCCATATTTTTAAGCGCAGTATGCGTGTTGAGTGCGTGCATCACCGAAGTTCTGGTTAAAAGGCTGCTTAATTCCCCTTTAACGCTTTGGGATAGCAGCGCTATTGTGACAGGGCTCTTGCTCGCATTTACCCTGCCGCCGGCAACGCCATGGTGGCTGGCGGCTTTTGCATCCTTTATTGCCGTTGCTCTGGCAAAAGAGCTTTTCGGCGGAATAGGGAGAAACATATTTAACCCTGCACTTTTTGGAAGGGTATTTATCTTTCTTCTGCCAGGATGGAAACTCCTTCTTAATGGATATATTGACCCATTATGGTGGAAAGGTCAAGGGTTTTTTACCATAATAAATACAAAGTTCAGCACCGCCGGCGTTTCAATAATGGACATGGCCGGAAAGCATCTTGATGGCATTGCAGGCGCTACTCCTTTGGTTATAAGGAGGACATATGGTGCGCTTGCCATTAAGAACATAAGATATGTTGATTTGTTTTTGGGCAACATAAGAGGAAGTTTGGGAGAGACCTCAGCATTTGCGCTTTTGATAGGAGCGGCGTATCTTTTATACAAAGGCCATATTAACTGGCGGATACCTGGCAGCATCATAGGCACTGTTGCGGTTGTTTCGATTCTTTGGAGGCAGGATCCAGTTTTTCATATATTGGCAGGCGGTCTGATTCTGGGGTCTTTTTTTATGGCCACAGACTGGGTTACCAGCCCTATAACAGCAAAAGGGCAGATAGTTTATGGTGTATTAATCGGCCTTTTTGTTATGTTAATGCGAAGATTTGGCATAAAACCTGAAGGGGTCGCCCTTGCCATTCTCCATTTGAATCCAGTAGCCTTTTTTATTGACCGCTATACCCTGCCCAATAAATTTGGGGGTTGACGGTTTACTCCCCTTTCTTTTTGTATCGATTTTTATTAAATATTTTTTTTATCAAATATTGTTAATTAGTATTAATTAGGAATGATACGATTATGGATATGAAAGATATGGATGTAAGGCTGGAATATCAGATATTAAACAATATCTTCATGAAGACCGGCGATGGATTCTTTATAATGGACAATGACAAAAGGATAAAATTCATGAATCAACACCTGATTTACATATATGGGAATCAGATTGGCAAAAAGTGCCATGAGATGTTTTTCGACAATCTGGAGCCGTGCAACGGGTGTTCGATTAATGAAATACTGGAAGATAACAAAGAATCGATAAGACATACAAGATGTGACAGAGACAAATTAGGCAGATGGCTTGAAATGACATGTTTGACAACAACAATCGGTTCTAAGGGTTTGAAAGGAGAAAACACCTATATAATCGGTATGGCAAGCGACATGACCTCAAGGAAAAAACTCGAGGATGCCCTTAGGGTAAAGAATCAGGAATTGATACAAAAGAACGAGGAGCTTGAAAAGTTTGTCTATACAGTATCCCACGATCTAAAATCGCCGATACTTTCCCTCCAGGGAGTTGTCAGTGTATTAATGGAAGACTATGCCGACAAACTGGATAACGAATTCAGGGAATATCTGGAGGATATAAAGAAGAGCGCCCAAAAGATGGGGCTTTTGATTCAAGACCTTCTGGATCTTTCCCGTGTTGGAAGGACCAGAAACCCCAGGGAAGAGATACCGGCAAGGGATATCATCAATGAGGTTGTGGACAGATTAAAGTTTCAGTTGAATTCAAAAGGGGTTGAACTCCATATGGACGAAGAAATGCCTGTATGTTACTGTGACAAGCAGATGATTATTCTGGCGTTGGTCAATCTGCTCGACAATGCGATAAAATTTGTAGGGAATAATCCCCATCCACGCATTGACATTGGTTGCCGAACACAAGGGGATTACCATGTTTTTTATGTAAAGGACAATGGCATAGGGATCGATCCCAAATATTACGAAAAGATATTTGAGATATTTCAGACCTTAAACGAGATAAAGGATCCCAGAAGCACAGGTGTTGGGCTAGCTATTGTCAAGAGGGCGGTTGATGTACATATGGGAAAGGTATGGGTGGAATCCGAGAAAGGCAAGGGGTCAACATTTTTTATAAGCCTTCCAAGCAAAGAGGTCGTTCTTAAAAAGACAGGAAAGTGATTTTATGAGCATTCTTTTGATAGAAGATGATACGATTCACATCAAATTGATCAAAAGGGCACTAGAAAAGGCTGGATATGGCGACACTATAATCTGTCTGGAAGACGGGGAGCAGGCATTCAGGTATCTCTTCCCTGAGGATGCAAGGGAAAGGTCCCCATTGCCCAGGCTTGTCCTTTTAGACATAAACATTCCCAAGATAAGCGGCATAGAGGTTCTCAAGAGGATAAAGGGAGATGGCATGTTGAGGAATATCCCTGTGGTAATGTTAAGCACGTCAAAGAATCGTAATGATATGGAGACCTGCTTTAGATTCTGCGCCAACAGTTATGTCTGTAAACCGCTCGACTTTAAGGATTTTGAAACCAAGATCAAGAATATTGTTATATATTGGTTGGAGGTCAATGATGTTATGGATGAATAAATTATAGGTTCTATAAGAACTATGATAGTTTATGAAAGGAGCAATAAAAATGCTTGAAGGCGACTTTAAATTTTTGTTGGTCGAGGACGAAACCGTCCATGCCAAATTGACTATCAGGGAACTTGAGAAGATTTACAATTCGATATCTATAAGACATATTGAAAATGGAGAGGAGTGCATCGATTCCCTGAAAAAGGATTCAAATTATGATGTCGTCATTCTAGATTACTCGCTTCCTAAGCTTAACGGTTTGGAGGTTATGAAGCAGATAAAGTCAATGGGGCTGATGATGCCTGTAATATTAGTAACGGGTCATGGCGATGAGAAAGTGGCTGTTGAGGCCATGAAATTGGGGGCATGTGACTATGTCATAAAGACAGAGGATTATTTTAGCAGAATCCCTTATGTGGCTAGTGATTGCATTGAGATGTCACGCCTGAGACGGGAAAAAACATTGCTAGAGTCAAAACTCAAGGAATCTGAGGAGCGGTTTAGAAATCTTTTTATGGCTTCCTCGGATGGTATTCTGACTATGGATAATCAAAACAGGATAGTGTCTTCCAATCCAGCAACTCAGGCAATATTGGGATATACAAGAGAAAATCTTGAGTCCAGGTTTTTTAATGAGATAATAAAAAATCCGGAGAAAATGGATAAAATAGACGGATTGTTGAGGGATAAAGGAGAAGTGGCCAACTATGAGCTGATCTTAATGGATGTCAAATGCGAAAGTAAGACCACTCTTGCGTCTTTCTTTTATATTCGGAACGATCAAAATCAGATAATCGGTTTGGGCTGCGTATTTAAAGATATCACGGAAAGAAAAAGGAATGAGGAAAGGATCAATGCCTTACTTGAAGAAACGCAGAGAAAATCTCAAGAACTTGCCAGGCTGAATAAAGTGCTTGAAGATTATATTACAGGAAAGAGGAGCCCGGTTTAAGATTTAGGTTTAAGTAATCATGTATTTGTTTGATGTGAAATTAATGCAGGATACATTCCAGCTCATCCAAGATCTTTTCCGCAATCAACAGTTTATCTTCTCTGGGCAGAGAGATTTTTTCCCCTGAATTATGGATGATGGTCACCTGGTTAGCCTCTGAATCAAAGCCTGTCCCCTGCACAGATATATCATTGGCCACTATAAAATCAAGGCATTTAAGGTTTAATTTCCTTTGTGCATTTTCTATAAGATCCCTGTCCTCTGCAGCAAAACCGATAAGTATTTTGCCTTTACCCTTCACCCTCCCCAGATCTGTGAGTATGTCAGTGGTAGACTCCAGGCGGATCTCCGGAATCCCTTCCTCCTTTTTTATCTTAGTGTTTCGCATTGCTATAGGCCTGAAATCGGCTACAGCAGCCGCCATTATGACAACGTCAGCGACAGAAAAGGCCCTTTTCACTTCAGCCAGCATCTCTTCGGCGCTATTGACAGGCAAAAAATCAACGCCGTCTGGAGGCGCAATGGCCACAGGCCCGCTTATCAGGGTGACCTTAGCCCCCCTTCTTTGAGCTGCCCGGGCCAGGGCGTACCCCATTTTCCCGGATGAGCGATTTGATATAAAACGGACTGGATCTATAAATTCCCTTGTAGGACCGGCAGTAATGATAAAGGATCGGCCTTTAAAGGATTTTTTTGAATGCAGGATATCTTCCACCCTATCACATATCCGATCTACAGGGGCTAAATGCCCTGGACCTTTTTGTCCACAGGCGACCTCGGCCTGTATAGGATTTATAAAAATCACCCCTGCCTTTTCGAGTTTATTGATGTTTTCCTGAACCATTGGATGAGAATACATATTGGGATTCATGGCAGGGGCAATCAGAACAGGGGAGGATGTAGCCAGAAATATTGCCGAGAGGATTTCATCTGCAAACCCATGTGCAAATTTGGCAATGGTATTTGCAGTCGCAGGGGCTACCAGAAGCACATCCATTTTTTGAGCTATCTCGCAATGCGGTATCGGCCCGTAAGGCTGAGAAGAGAAAAGATCGGTCGCCACAGGGTTACGAGAAAGGGCGGCAAGGGTCGTCTCCGTGATAAAATTATGGGAGTCAGGCGTCATGACGACATGCACGTCCATTTGTCTTTTGACAAATTCCCTTATAATATCGCATGCCTTGTATGCGGCTATACTGCCAGCAACCCCTATAAAAATTGTTTTTTTAAGGTCATTCACGGTTTGAATCTTACTTTTAATTAATGATGATTAATTACTAGTCGCCAATGTAAAACCGTTTGATTCATGCGAAGATTCCTCAGATATTAAATCATCGGATTTTTCCTCTACCCCTTTGCTGGCTTTACTGGAAATTATGATTTTGCCATACATGAATTCATCCAGGGCAATTGTTGGAGGTTTGATATGCCGTGTTTTAATAGAAGCTACCTGATTAGGCGGCAGTCCCCTTTCTTTTGACATACGGTTTAACTGTTTGCTCCTTTTAGCCACTGCCATGACAAGTTGAAAAACTGAATCTGTTGTTTTTTGATCATCAGGCATATTATTCATTTGGACTCCTTTATTATATGAGGAATTGTAGTTTTTTACAGTCTGTTGCACACCATAACTATGGATAAAATATAAAGGCATAACCATCTTTTACCAAAAAGGCTTCATAATTTCATGACCTTAAAATTTCTCTAATCAGAGGCCTTCGCCTAAGTGTTTTGCACCTCTCTGCAATGATGATAGATTTTAATTCCTCTACCGCCTGAGAGAAATCCCTGTTTATGATCAGATATTGATATTCTTCAAATGCCTGTATTTCTGCAAAGGCCTTCTCGGTTCGTATACGAATCTGTTCATAATCCTCTGTCTGTCTTTTGCTCAGTCTGGATTTTAGCTCATGAAACGAGGGCGCCACAATAAAAACAAATATCCCGTCAGGGAATATCTTTTTTAGGTTTTTTGCGCCACAGGTATCTATGTCCAAAAGACAGTCGAGGCCATGTTTGATTTTATCCAAGACAATATCCTTTGAAGTGCCATAATAATGGCCATGCACCTGGGCCCATTCTAAAAACCTCCCTTCATTGATCATATCCTCAAAGACTTCAGGAGATACAAAAAAATAATCCTCGGATTCCTTTTCTCCCTTCCTTATAGGCCTGGTTGTATATGAGACAGAATAGGCAAGGTTTGGAATAATAGATCTCACTTCTTTGCATATACTGGTTTTTCCTGCGCCAGAGGGGGCTGAAATGACAAAAGGGATTCCCCAACGAGAATAATGATTCATACACTATTTCCCCCCAAACTTTAGAGATACTATATCTCTTGATGATCTGCTGAAAGCCTTTGAGATATTGTTTCAGGCTGAACGGCAGAAAGAATCACATGATCGCTGTCTGTAATAATTATTGCCCTAGTCCTTCTTCCGTGTGTGGCGTCAACTAATTTGTTTTTTCCCTTGGCATCCTCCTTGAACCTTTTCATCGGAGCAGAACTAGGCGTGACTATTGCAATGATACGGGATGCAAGCACAACATTTCCAAACCCTATATTAATAAATTTGTAATCCAATTGTACCTCCTTTTTTGGGGACATGGTTTTAAAAAACCGAATATCCAAAACAGAAGCCCTTACATTTGAAAAAATCCCTGCTGATTGGTGTAAGGGGTTCTGGATTATTCGATATTCTGAATTTGCTCCCTTATCTTTTCCAGTTCTGATTTTATTTCAAGCACACTTTCGATTATCATTATATCAACAGCCTTAGCCCCAAGAGTATTGACCTCTCTATAGAGTTCCTGAATGAGAAAATCCATCTTCCTGCCTACAGGGCCATTATGGTTTAACATGTCCATCATCTGTTTCAGATGGATATCCAGCCTGACCTTTTCTTCGGTTACGTCTGATTTCTCGGCGTATATAATCATCTCCTGGGCCAGTCTTTCATCCGGCAAATCTCTCTGAAAGACATCCTTAATCCTCTCCTGCAGATATAGACGATAATCTTTTAATGCAACAGGTATGCGTTGAGAAATAGCTTGCAACTGTACGCCAATCGATTCCAATCTGGCATGGATATCCTTGCTTATAAGCGACCCTTCTCTGTCTCTCATGTTTTGGAGTTTCCCGACGGCCAAATCTATAGATTCTTTAGTGAGTGCCCACATTTCGTCATCTGAAAGATATTCCTTCGTCTTTATGAAATCCCCTAATCTCAAAAAGTCCTGCAAGGAAACTTTTTCATCAATACATAGAATCTCTTTGAGCTTATTCAGGCATGAGTAATATTGTTTAGCCATGTTATAGTCAACATCTATTAATTGGGTGCAGTCATCTGTATGGTCAATGCTTATCAAAACCTCAATCCTGCCACGGCTGACGGCATTCCTAAGGTATGTCTTTATATCAATTTCAAGCCGGCCGAACCCCCTGGGAAGTTTGACAAATATATCCAAATACCGATGGTTTAGAGATTTGATCTCGGTCGTTATGGTTATACCGGAGCGGTTGACTACACCCTGCCCATAACCTGTCATACTCTTTATCATTAGATATAATCAGCCTAAAAGATTTATTGTTGCCGGATTATGGCCAAAATAGTGAATGGAAAACAAACTGCATGAATAAAAAAACAAGAAATCTTTCTAAAAAGATAATATGTAACATCTAAAAAATAATATGTTACAAGATATCGGTTTTCTTGTCAATTCATAAAGCAATAATTCTCAAGCCAAAACAGAAGTTTCTATATACCAAAAATCAATAAATCAATAAGTTTTGACAATTATTTAGATGGCCAAATGTTCATAAAAAAATAAAAATGGCCCGCCACTACATAGTTTTTATCTTATCGGGCGGGCCATATAGGAGGAGGCAAATTTAAATAAGAGCCGGAAGCAATTGCAACTCGAATGTCCCCAGCTCATATACCTTAACGTTTCCACCCTGATAATCTGCGACCTGATAGGTGCCAGTCATGTGGGCCGGTGTGTCAACTGTGCATATTATATCGACCTGCAAAGGCTTAGGTCCGAATGATGTCAGGACCGAACCCTGGAGGATCACAATATTATTGGATATGCTGCCATTCAGGCTAACACCGGCTCCCAGGAAGGCATTTAGTTCCAGAACGGCAAAACCCGATACCCCACCGAGAAGATCCTCGGCAATATCCAGGGTCATCCTTCCCGTAACGATCGCCGTTGATGTGCTGTCCACAGCAATCCAATTCCCTACCCATGTGCCTGTTTGTTCCGCTATATAGAGCGGCAAAAGGGTGGTGCCTGCTATGCCTGCCACAGGCAGTGAAGGAATAACTGGAAGCCCGGTCAATGAAAGAGGAGAAAGCGGGATAAGGGATGAGAGTGCATTTGCATTTGCCGTTGGTGAAATATTTGTTGATGAATCAAGAAGTCCTAAACTTTTAAGCAAAAACCCCATACCCATGAGGTCCATATAGGTACTGGAAAGGGCGCCGTATAATCCGCCCAGGCCATATAAACCCATTCCATAAAGACCGCTCAGTCCATATAATCCGCCCAGCCCGTATAGCCCAAGCCCGCTCAACCCG
>JAFGSM010000137.1 GCA_016934595.1 bacterium
AAATCGGATCAGATATGTAAAAAGTTATATATTGATTTAAGGGATATGATGGTATATCATAACTGACAGCATATATGCATAAGTTCCAGGAAACCCTTCATGCAAATCCGTCGTGCAAAACAAGGTATCGCCCTTCGGGCGGACTTTATTAAACCTGGCTGAAAACCCGAGTAGAAAAAATGGGAATTCCTATGCGATCAAGGTATGAAAACAAGGTCTTATTTTCAGGATAAGCGCTCATGGCAGCCCTTTGGACCGCCACTATGCTTGAAAATAGATCAGGAAGAAGGAATGGAAATAAAAGCGGATAAGACTTTTGATATTGAGATAGAAAGCCTGACCTTTGGCGGTATGGGGTTGGGCCGCATTAATGGCCAGGTCGTTTTTGTGCCTCACACTGCACCCGGAGACCTTATAAAAACCGTAATCATAAAAAAGGAGACAGACTACCTGCTCGGCGCCCTGGGAGAGATTATAAAACCCTCCGCTTTGCGAAAGGAGGCCGAGTGCCGGCATTTTGGAGAGTGCGGCGGTTGCCAGTGGCAGCACCTGGATTATGAGGAACAAATCCGCCAGAAGGAATTACTGTTAAAAGATGCATTAACCAGGATCGGACGTCTGGAACCGGCTGCTGTAAATCCATGCATGCCATCCTCCTCTCAATTCCATTACCGTCACCGTATGCAGTTCAATATTAACCATAAAGGTAAAAAACCCCATATAGGTCTGTATAAAAGGCAGACACACGATCTTATAGATATCATGGAGTGTCCTATCGCGCACCCTGCGATAAACAGGGCGCTTCAAGCCGTCTGGAATTGGCTTGATAAAACGAACGACAAACATCTTCAGGGTGTGGATATAACGTGCGATGTTAAAGGTGAAAAATCAATCCTGGTGTTAAGATACATGAAGGGCTCAATCCAGGATAAGATAAATGATTTTGAACTGTTGAAGGGGATATGTCCTGAGATTTCAGGGGCTCTTGTCAGGATTGAGGAATACAAAAAGGCTTCATCAGCGTTGGCCGGAGACCCTAATTTAGAGCTTGTATATGATGAGATTCGGTATACCGTAGGGCCTGAGACGTTCATACAGGTCAACCTTATTGATAATAAGACACTGATAAATAAGGTCCTGGAGGCATTACCTTACATGACGGAAAAGATTCTTGAGCTTCATTGTGGAATGGGAAATTTCAGCGTGCCGATGTCAAAAAGGACGCAATTGTTGTTCGGGGTGGAGAGCAATCCTGAGGCATACCGCTTTGCCCAGATGAATGCGCATTACAACAGGCGGCCAAATTGCAGTTTTATCAAAAAAAGCGATCTGAAGGCCCTTAAACAGATGATCAGGGCCGGTATGGGTTTCTCTGTCCTGGTTCTTGACCCGCCCAGATCAGGATGCAAACATATTCTGGATTTGCTGCCCGGCCTGAACATACCTAAAATCATCTATGTGTCCTGCAATCCTTCCACACTTGCTCGCGATTTGTCCATACTTGTAAACGAGCAAGGCTACCGTTTGGATTCTGTTCAGCCTATTGATATGTTCCCCCAGACCTATCATGTAGAGTGTGTCAGTTCACTCTCGAAATAGAAAGATTAAAAGGAGCGGCCCGATGTCCGGCAAACCTACCCTGTATCTGATAGACGGAAATTCATATATATACAGGGCATATTATGCCCTGCCCCACCTTTCGAACTCAAAGGGGCTACCTACCAATGCAATCCTTGGTTTTACAAACATGTTGCTCAAGGTTATGAGGGATGACCGCCCCGATTACTTTGCGGTGACATTTGATGTCAAGGGACCTACATTCAGGGAGGAAGAATTCAAGGGATATAAAATCCACAGGCCCAAAACCCCTCCTGATCTTCTGGTTCAGATCCCTTATATAAAGGAGATTGTTAAGGGATTTGGGATTCCTGTTTTAGAATTACAGGGTTACGAGGCTGATGACGTTCTTGGAACGTTGAGCAGGCGCGGGGAAAATGATTACATTGTGTTCATTATCACAGGCGACAAGGACGCCTTTCAGCTTATATCCGATTCCGTGTTTGTAATAAGGGAACACAAGGACCGGATAGTATACAATGAAGAAAAGGTCATGGAAAGATATGGTGTGAAGCCTTTTCAGATACCCGACCTCATGGGGCTTATGGGAGACAAGATAGACAATATACCAGGTGTCCCAGGCATCGGTGAAAAGAAGGCAACGGCACTCATCAAGGAGTTTTCTTCTCTTGAAAACCTTCTTGCCAACATAGACAAGATAGCTTCTGCAGCCCTTCGCTGTGCAATAGAAGAAAACAGGGATCAGGCAATATTAAGCAAGCGTCTTGCCACAATAATGACAGACTGCCCCATTGAAGTGGACTGGGCCGATCTCAAGATGGGTAAACCTAACAGGGAAACACTGCTTGAGATATTCAGGGAACTGGATTTTTCCGCCCTTATGAAGCAATTCGCCCCATCTTCTCAACATTCTGAAAATGCCTATAAGGTCATCCTGGACAAGGTGGAATTCGATGGGCTTTGCGCCAGGCTGCAAAACGTGCCCGCCTTTTCCATAGATTTGGAGACCACGGACAAGCGGCCCATGTGGGCCAGGATTGTCGGAATATCCCTGTCCTATGAGGAGCACAAGGCATACTATATACCAGTACGCCACTCCTATCAGGACTGCCCTGAGCAGCTCGATCCTTTCTATGTGCTGGACAAATTAAGGCCTGTCATCGAAAACCCAGGGATAAAAAAGTATGGTCAAAATATCAAATACGACATGATATGCCTTGAACAGGAGGGAATACATATACAGGGGCTGGGCTTTGATACAATGATCGCATCTTATGTTCTAAACCCCACAAAACACAACCACAACCTGGAGCAGATTTCCCTGGAATATCTGGGACACAAGCCTGTCTCATATACGGAAGTGACGGGAACAGGCAAACAGGCCAAGAGATTCGATGAAGTGCCCGTTGAAAAGGCGGGCGAATATAGCTGCGAGGATGCGGATTTGGCCTTTCTTCTTACCGGAATCCTGAAACCAAAGATTGAGGAAGAGTCGCTTACAGACCTGTATTACGACCTTGAGCTTCCACTTGTCGAGGTATTGGCAGAGATGGAGAAGACAGGGGTCAGGATAGATCCAGTGCTGCTTTCGAATCTATCCAAAGAGATAGGCATAGAACTTGACCGTATCATCGAAAAGATATACAGACTGGCAGGAGGGCCTTTTAATATAGATTCCCCAAAACAACTGTCCTGCATCCTCTTTGAAAGGCTGGGGCTTCCTGTTGTCAAAAAGACGAAAACCGGGCTTTCCACAGATGTCGATGTCCTGATGACCTTTGCGGCAATGGGCCATGAACTGCCCGGAGCAATTCTGGATTACAGACAGCTCAAAAAGCTAAAATCTACCTATGTGGATGCCCTGCCCTGCCTTATAAATCCTGAGACACAAAGGGTTCATACATCTTTCAATCAGACGGTCACGGCTACAGGAAGGCTGAGCAGCAGCGACCCAAACCTCCAGAACATCCCGATCCGGACAGAGATGGGCAGGAGGGTGCGTCAGGCATTCATACCTGAGAAAGGATCGCTCATCCTTTCCGCAGATTATTCCCAGATAGAGTTGCGCATACTGGCCCACCTTTCTCAGGACCCGATACTTATCAAGGCGTTCACCCAGGGGGAGGACATACACACCCGAACCGCATGTGAAATCTTCGGGCTTGCATCCGATCAGGTAAACAGCGAGATGCGGAGGCGGGCAAAGACTGTGAATTTTGGTATCATATATGGCATGAGCGGCTTTGGCCTTGCGCGGGATCTTGGCGTGGACAAATCAACCGCACAGGATTATATAACGCATTACTTTGAACGGTATGCAGGTGTAAAATCCTATATCGACAGCCTCATAGAGCAGGCAAGGAAGGATGGATATGTATCTACGCTGTTCAATCGCCGCCGTTTCATCAATGAGCTTGATTCTACTAATAAAAACACGCGCCAGATGGCTGAGCGCATGGCCATAAATTCGCCTATTCAGGGCTCTGCCGCTGATCTTATAAAAAAGGCGATGATCGGCCTCTATCCCAGGCTAAAAAGGGAGCTACCTGAGACAAAACTCATCCTGCAGATACATGACGAGCTGCTCTTTGAGGTGACTGAATCAGATATTGAATATGCATCCAGCATTATCAGAGAGGAGATGGAAGGGGCGATCAGGCTCTCTATTCCGGTGAAGGTTGACATAAATACAGGCAAGAGCTGGGCTGAGGCCCACTGATTGGGAAAGGTTTCAAGATAGCGCCCTTCGGGCGGACTTTGTTAAACCTGGCTGAAAACCCGCATAGAAAAAATGAAAATTCCTATGCGATCAAGATAATGGCTATTTATTTTATTCATCTGTGAGAAGGGGCATATGCCTTTCGGTTTAGGGTTCCTTCGTAACAGCCTGTAAGGCTCGCTCTAAAAGGAGCTTCGCCAACAGGCTGTAACTCGTGCACAGGTACCTCAAGGCACATGCCCCTTCTTCCTAAGATATAGATTTTCAGAAATTAAATTACACAATCTTTGCTCTCTAACCTTTTGTAATTTCTGATTAATGCAAGAAGATTTTATGCAATTATTTATCTGAAAATATATCGCTGAGCGAATTAAATAGTCATTTTAAAATTTCCCTAAGGTAGCCCATTTTAAAATGAAAGCGGTCATAAGGAGAATTGCTGCAAAATAAGGCGAAATGGTAATTAATTATCTAAAAAAACATAATAAATATGATGTAATCATAGTGGGCAGCGGCTCAGCCGGGATTTTTGCGGCAAGGGAGCTTGCTATTAAAAGCAGCCTTCGGGTGCTTGTGGTGGACAAGGGGAACTCCCTTGAGGACAGGCGTTGTCCCATACGCATGTACAGTCAAAATTGCATCCATTGCCCTTGTTGCTCTCTACTTTGCGGGTGGGGAGGCGCCGGCGCGTTTAGCGACGGGAAGCTAAATCTTTCTGCCAAGGTAGGGGGGTATCTCAATGAGTATATAAAAGAGGATGAGCTGAAAAGGCTTATATCATATGTGGATGACATATATCTGTCTCATGGAGCGCCTGATCGATTATTCGGACAGGACGAGGCAAGGATAGCCTCCATTAGGACGCAGGCTGAAAAGGCCGGCATGTCGCTCATAAACTATCCTATCCGTCACCTGGGCACAGAAAACTGCTATAGGGTCCTTAAGGGGATATTTGAAGAACTGTCCGGAAAGGTGGAAATCCGGTTTAAGGCCGAGGTCAAGGAGATACTGGTGGAAAACGGAAGGGCTGCAGGCGTCCGGTTTTCCGGTGGCGAAGAGGAATACGCCGATAATGTGATCATAGCAGTTGGCAGGGAAGGATCGAGGTGGCTCTCAAAGGAATCCAGAAGGCTCGGACTTCCACAGAAGATCAACCCTGTGGATATTGGTGTCAGGGTCGAGGTTCCGGCTGAGGTAACCGAGCCGATCACAAATATCCTTTTTGAATCGAAACTTGTGTTTCAAACAAAATACTTCAAGGACATCGTCCGAACCTTCTGCATGTGTCCACATGGGGAGGTTGTCAGGGAAAATTACAACGGATTGTTCACTGTCAACGGGCACAGCTTCAGCAGGACAAAGACCGAAAATACAAATTTCGCATTGCTTGTCAATATGACATTCACAAAACCCTTTTCTGAGCCAATAGCATACGGACAGAGGATAGCTGAGCTAGCCAATCTCTTAAGCGCAGGGATAATACTTCAAAGGCTTGGCGATTTAAAGAAAGGCAGGCGATCCACATCGGAACGGATCAGCGAAGGAGTTGTTAAACCCACATTATTTGATGTAACCCCTGGAGACCTCTCTCTGGTGTTGCCCTACAGGTTTCTTAAAAACATCATGGAGATGATTGAGGCGCTTGACAAGCTTATGCCTGGAGCCGATTCCCCGAACACGCTGCTTTATGGGGTTGAAGTAAAGTTTTATTCTATCCGGCTTGAGCTTACCCCGTCATTCCAGACAAAGATATCTTCTCTATATACTATAGGCGATGGGGCAGGGATAAGCAGGGGGCTTATACAGGCATCCTCATCCGGAATAGTGGCAGCGCGGGATATCATTAGAAGGCAGTCACCATGTCAGATTAGCGCCCTTCGGGTGGAATATGGGAAAAATGGCTAAAAAACATATGGGAAAATGGAAATTCCCACGCGATTGAGTTATCAAATAAACACTTGTTAAATAAACAAAATAGGAGACAGATAAAATGGCAATCATGATGGAAGTTATAGAATGGCCGGATCCATCCCCTACAGACATGATACACCGCTTCCCGGAGACTGGATCAGCAGATATAAAACTCGGGGCGCAACTGGTGGTCAGAGAGACACAGTCCGCTGTTTTTTACAGGGACGGCAAGGCATGCGATTCTTTCGGCCCTGGCCGTCACACGCTTTCAACCTTTAACCTCCCTATAATAACAAAATTGTTCAGCGCCCCGTGGGGATTTGAGAGCATCTTTAAGGCAGAGGTATATTTCATCAACCATAAAACCTTCATAGACCTGAAATGGGGTACACGGGAGCCCGTGGCTTTCAGGGATTCTGAGCTTGGCCTGATCCGTTTGAGGGGATTTGGAGTTTATACCTGCAAGATTACAGAACCCCTCCTTTTCATAAACCAGTTGGTTGGCAGGGAGTCAAAATATAGCACTTCTCAGATTGAGGACTATCTGAGAAATGTCATTATATGCAGATTGAATGACCTTATGGGAGAGAGACTGAAAACCATCCTTGAGTTGCCTAAGCAATATAAAGATATAGCCAATGAACTAAAGACAAAACTCTTAAATGAATTTCTTAAATATGGTATTGAACTGCTCGATTTTTACATAACTTCCATAACGCCACCTGAAGATGTGCAGAGGATGATAGACGAGAGAAGCGGCATGGCGGCAGTGAAGGACCTTGATGATTTTCTGAAATTTAAGCTTGCAAAGTCTATGGATGCACAAGGCGGATCAGGTCAAATGGGGGCAGGTGCAGGCATTGGAATGGGGATCGGGATGCTGATGCCGGGTTATATGAGCAAGGCGTTTTCCTCTGAACAAAAGGGCCTTGAACAGGAGCATGTCCCTACCGTACAATGCCCGGAATGTCTTGCACATACACCTGAAAACAGCCGTTTCTGTTATAAATGCGGACACCAGATGGTACCCATGAACATCTGCCCAAATTGTTCGAAGGTTGTTACTGTTCACGCCAATTTTTGTATGAACTGCGGATATAATCTCAAATCAAAGCCAAAGTGCCCGAAATGTGATATCGAGTTGCCCCCCGGGACAAAATTCTGCCCGGGTTGTGGCGAAAAGATAGGCTGATTTAAAAAGGCCTTTTTTATTACGAAAATAGCCTCTATTTTCATGACTCGTGGTGGCCTGAAAGGCCATGGGTGTTTGCCATGAAAATACACTTTCATCCACTGGGGTAGCCGGTAGTTTGGCCATGAGCGTCTATACATGAGTGATACACTATTAGTATCTGTAAAATGCCCTGAATGTGGAGGCCCCTTGAGTTATCCTGAAGGGGCATATACATTCAAATGCCTTTACTGCGGATCTGTGTTGAGGATAAAAAACGAAGGCATCGATCTCAAGTATATCATTCCATGCCGTTTAAACAGAAATGAAATGCCCCCCCTTATAAGAAAAATATTATTTGAAAAAAAGATACCTGTCCGGAAAACCTGCTCAATAAATCAAATCAGTATAATATATAAGCCTTTCTGGTATCTGAAAGGAATGGTTTATTACAGTCGGGTAGGCAGTGACGGCAATGAGACTACGGCAAAGACATGGTATTATTCATTTCAGGCAAATCCCGACATCGTAAGCACATTTAACTCCCTGAGTGTAAGGACAGAGGTCCTTGCCCTTGAGCCATATAATAGTGAAGATTACAGGAACGAAGGCACAATAATTCTTCCCCTGATGTTTGACAGGGAGGCGGCTTACAAATACGCAGAATTTGCGGCAGATATGAATATTCAGATATCTGCCGCAAAGGCCGATTATGAAAGGTTAAGCCTCATAGGAGAGCAGCTTTTTGTAATTTATTATCCTGTAATCTGTGTTGTTTGCTCTGATTGTGACCGGAGTCATACCCTTTTTATCGATGGAATAAACAAATGCCTCCTTGAGGACAACGCAGGGGGAAAATCTTCGACATTTCAATCGGATAATAATGAAGGCATCATGAATCCCGAATCCACAAAAGGTGATGAAAATTGCCAGAAGGGATTTTCAGACGAAACCCCTTATAAGTCAGCGCCCTTAGGGCGGACTGCAACAAGACCTACAGAAAATCCGCAGGAAAAAGATGAAAATTCCTATTCGATTAAGTTAAGCCTTTTGTCCCACAGATGCAAAAACTGCGGCCATGACCTTACCGCCAGGGAATTTGATATCATATTTTACTGTGAGACATGTTACAGGCTCTGGCTTCTGGAAAAGGGAGAATATTTCCCCCTGATTATCAAGTGCATCGAATCTGAAAGCGAAGAAGAAAGCGTCTATATGCCATTCTGGAGATTTGAGGTCAATATTGTTTCCGAATCGGCGGGCATAACCCTTAAAACAATAGGTGATTTAAGCAAATTTATGAAATTGGGGCAGTTTCTTCTAAGAAATGAAGACCCTGGAAGACCGGTCAGTTTATATTGTCCCTCCCTTGTTACAAAAAATGCAAAGGCATTGCTTAAACTGGCTGCTAAGATAAATCTGCACCAGCGCGCGCTGCCAATAGCAAAAAGAGACCGTCTGCCTTTTGATAAAGCAATGAACGCATCCCTGCCTGATAATGAAGCAGAGGATATGCTGTGGGTCATAGTCTTTTCAATCATTGGCAGGCGTGACAAAAGGGCGATAGATTTTTACGGTGACTTTAAGATCAAGGTCATTAACAAGGAGCTTATATGGTATCCTTTTGAGGATAAAGGGGAATTTCTTGTGGATAGATTCCATCAATACAACTTCCCCAAAAAATCCATGGATATAAATGTATATTAATGAATATTATTGAGAACTGCAACTAATTGATATGAAAAATCTGCCTAATGAAATATTGAATTATTTTGCGACCTTTACCGAGACCCGCTTTAATTTCAGGCGGCTCATTAACTATAAATGGACAAATAATGAGCTTACGCTTGATCTTTCTCTCTTCCCTGCATTTCAATCACAATTGCTCCAGAAGATCAAAGAGGGCGATTTATCGCCTATTGTCATTAAACAGGGTGAATATACAGTATCGATTTCCAGGGATTCGATTGTTCTTGAGATTGAAAGGCTCTTGAAAGGAAAATTTAATAAGGATTACCTCGAAAAATGCATTGCTGATGAGTATGAGCACGTTGCCGAGCAAAACAAAATGTTTGTTGCCAGTGATAAAGGAGATCTGAAACTTGTTCAAGAAAGCGATGAGGGGAAGTCCTTGCTTGCGCAGCAGAAGGAATTGTGTCAAAAAGAAGGCATACGCACCTTCAATATCGCCTTTAGACGTCAGCTTGAACGGTTGCTGCATAAGCTTCAGGAAAAGATTGTCAACCAGAAGAAAGATGAGCTTAATATCGAATATACGCCCGCGTCAATTTTTGGTGTGGCTAATTATGTAACCCAGCAATTGGAGCAATTAAAAAGGATTGCCGTAAATTTTTCCGGATGTGGGCAGTATATCGCAGATGTGCTGAAATACTTTTCTGAATCTGTGGAAGATATTGTTATTTATGATCTGTATTATAATTTACAGAAATATTCTGATTTTACACGGCTTGGTTCTCTTTTTGTCTTTTTTCACATGCTGGAAAAGGGCGCTGAGTCATACCCATTGTATTTTGTGGAGGTTGAATATCGAACATCGAGTTCTGAGGTAAAGCTCTCTTTTCCCAGGAAGCTGATACTTTTAAATACCCCTGCCATTAATTATTTTAAATTCGACAGTGTGTTGACAGTGCCCCGCGCATCCTCTATCGTCAACACTAAGAACCATTTAGGCGCTATTGAGACCTTCATCCAGACACAATACGGGTTTCAGGATCCTTTTATCCTGGAGACTTCCTTCCCCTGCAAAACACACGCTAATGAAAATTTTCCTGTAATCAAAAACAGGATAGGGATTCAGATTGTCCGAAATGAAGATAAAACAATATTGGATTATTCAGAGCTAATGACTAGGATGGAATCAGGGCAAGCAAGCCGGTTTGCGAGTTTTATTGACCAATACGTGAAGGGAAAGGTGCCCAATTATCAGGAAGAAGTGGATAGAAAATATTCAGAACGATATTCCCTTAAAAGCCCTGCCAGGTATCTCTCCGATAGCCCTATCCCTGTAAACAATTCTCAAAAACGTATCTTGCTTGCGCTGGCAAATGAAAAAAACCATATCATTGTTGTAGATGGCCCACCTGGAACGGGCAAATCGCATACCATTGCCGCTATCACTTACTGGGCCAATGAACAAAAGAAATCCGTGGTCATCACGTCGCATAAACAAGAAGCGCTCAATGTTATCGACCGGATGCTTACGGATAAATATAAAAACCTCCATCCTCAGGCCAAACCATCCATTATGCGCATGGATAAGGAAACAGGATCAGTGAATAATCTGCAAAACACATTGACGAATTCTGTTGTCGGAGCTGCCAATGACCGCTCTCTTGAGTACAATAAGGAGGCATTGGAAAGCGATGAAAAGAAACTAGAGCGTAAACTCATCGAGACAATAGACTGCAAGCTTCGGCAATCGGGCAAATACGAAGAGACAATACGTCGAACCGTTGAGTTTGAGTGCCTCGACAGATCTCTTTCGGCTGATCCGTCTGTCAAGGATATCTTATCAGCCTTTCCCTGCCCATCAGAAAACATTAACTTTGAAAAGATCACCGGATTTATAATGTCCGGCGCATTGCAAAGGCTTTCAAGCGCCAGCCTTGAAGAATACGCCTTCTTGATAGATCAAAAGTACAGAATACCGGATTTTCTGGAGGCTTGTGAGAAGATCAACCAGATTCCTGAAGATGCGCAGAACCTTGAGACTGCCTTATCAGAAATCCCATCCGGTTTTCAAATGCTGCTGGATGACCTTATGAAATATTTTAAGCATAATATCAAGATATTCGAGCTAACCACAAAGCATACGACCGTTGGCCTATTTCAGAAGCTACTGGGTAATGCGCCAAAAGAAGAAGAGCTTGAATCACTGCTGGCGCAACTTGGCAGTTTAAAGTTTGCAAGCATCCTGAAGGAGGCATCAAGGATTCTTAATATGGAAAAGGATGATATGACACTTACCGATCTTTCAGCAGGGGCAGACAAGATCCGTTTAGCTGTGTCTATGCGTAAATACCAAACATTATTGGCCTCGTATCGGGCGTTGCCAGGCAACCATGCTAAAGGGATCAGCGATGTATATGATGTGTTCAGAAGGCACAGCGAAGCGCATGATCTGGTAAGTGATGATGTATATCAGGCTTTACAGGCATTATTTAAAAATTATGGCCCGATACTGCGGCGCTTTGAAATATCCGAAGAAAACCTTGAAACGCTTAAAAAGCTTGAAGGGCATGACGACAGGGTTAAAAAAATATGGCGTTGGATACAACTGCATTATGCCATCTCAGTAAACGCCTGCACATCTGCAGTCAATGAGCAGGAAATACAAGCGTATTACAAACTCAGGCAGAAAGATATCGAGCATCAGAACGATATTCGCTTGAAAAATCTAAATAACCACCTTGGCGAGATGGCCAGAATCAAGATCTCGTATGAAGGCGGAAAAAGGTTCACTATAGAAGAGGCAAATGTCCTTTTAAACAGCATATCGTGTATCATTGCGGAGCCCAGCACCATATCGAGGCATTTCCCCATGGAAGAGGGTTTGATTGATGTGCTCATTATTGATGAGGCCTCGCAGGTTTCCATTGCCGATTCCATATCGCTCATCTTGCGCGCCAAGCAGGTTGTAATATTCGGGGATGAATACCAGTATGGCGCTGTGAGTGCGACAAACGTCAGCTCGCGTTATTCTGCCAGCTATTTTAGTGAAATTATTACTGCTTACGCGGACGATTACAATACTGCAGTAACTGAGGCAGCCAGGAAAGAGCTTGTTGACGAAGTATCCAGGGAAGTCCCTGCCGATGAGCAGGAAAGCGATATTTTGCTAAAACCCCAGGATGGAACGGTCCTGTGGTTAAAAACCTTTAATATACGGACTTCCACGCTGACGTTTGCCAAAGCGATAGCAAACTATACAGCATCGCTTAAAGAGCATTTTCGCAGTTTTCCGGAAATAATCGGATACTCTAACGATTTCTTTTATAAAGAAGCCCAGATGGAGCTTATCATAAACCGTATACGCACAAAACCCATTGGTGAGGTATTGCAGTTTATTTCCGTTTCCCCCAAAGGATTCTCCGGGCCCAACACCAATCTCGATGAAATCGAGGCTGTTTGCATAGACATGAAAAGCCGGTTAGAGGCAGGGTTTAAGGGAACCATCGGGATCATTACCTCATTCAAGGAACAGCAGGCGCGGATGGAACAATTGATCAATGAAAGATTCAATATGGCGGCTCTCAGGCGCGATCACAAGCTGGTCATCTGGTTTGTTGGGGATGTCCAGGGTGAAGAGCGCGATATCGTGTATTATTCCTTTGTCGAAGACAGGAGTTTGAGAAACGCAAACCTATCCAGCATCTATCCTGTTATAGGCGGCGCTGCTGATACCATTAGAAGCCTTAAGATGCAGCGGTTGAATGTCGGATTCAGCCGAGGCAAGGATACCATGATATTTGTTTGCAGCCAGCCCATCGAACAATTCAGCAATACCCGCCTCGGGGATGCCCTTAAATACTATTACGCAACACTTGAATCCAATAAGAAAAACGATTTCTTTATTGAAGATGAATCCGTGTTCGGCTCGCCTATGGAAAAAAGGTTATATTCACTGCTTTTGGAAACTAAATTCGTGAAGGAGCGCAGAGACTATATAAAAATCATTCCGCAGTTTGACATCGGGAAATATATAGCAGCGGAGCATAAGGTCCATATCCCGAAATACCGCACGGACTTCCTTATGACCTATGCTCAGGGCGGCAAAGATACGACCCTTATCTTGGAATATGACGGCCTTGAGTATCATTTTAATAATCCGGATGAGGTAAACAGCCTGAATTTTTCGCAAAGTTATCTGGACTATGACACTGCTCGCCAAATGGAGCTTGAAAGCTACGGGTACAGATTCTTGCGGATCAACAAGTTTAATTTAAGACCGCAGGCAAAGGGACAGACCGAGGCGGATGTGTTAAACTGTCTGCTGGAAAAGACCTTTGTCCTGCAATAAATAAATGCCGATAATAAAGGAGCATTATGGCCAGGGTTGAGAATCAAAATAAGGAATACAAACAGACATGGAATGAAAACTGTTTAAAAACCATTTGCGCCTTTGCCAATACCGCAGGCGGTAAACTGTATATCGGCATAGACGATGCGGGGAAACCGGTGGGAGTGAAGGATGCGGCTGTACACCTCAATGATATTCCCAACAAAATCAAGGACATTTTGGGCCTTACACCGGACGTAATATTAAAAAAGAAAGCCGGCAAGGATATAATTGAAGTATCGGTTGCCCCATCTTGCGCGCCGATTTCATATCACGGCCGTTTTTACACGCGAGTGGCAGTTCATCTGTGGAAATCAAGGGGCATGAACTGGTGGAATTGCTGATGGAAAAATCCGGGCGTTCATGGGACGGATTCATCGAAGAAAACGCCACTTTGAAAGATATAGACACAGCCGCTGTCAATAAATTTAAAAAACTTGCAGCCAAACGAATTCCCCTGATTCAAGGTGAAAAAGGCCCGCAGGCGGTTCTGCAAAAATTAAACCTGACAGAAAAGGGCAAACTGCGCCGAGCTGCTTTATTGCTGTTTGGCAAAGACCCCAAAAAATTCTACATAAGCGCTTATATCAAGATAGGCAAGTTTGCCAACGATATTGACATTATCAGCACGGATGATATTGAAGGCAATCTTTTTGACCAGGTGGAAAAGGCGATGGAAATCCTCCGTGTCAAATATCTTGTGTCAAACATCACCTATGAAGGCATATACCGGAAAGACAACATGGAATATCCGGAAGACGCTTTGCGCGAGGCCATAATCAATGCGGTGATTCACCGCAGTTATATGGGCACGCACACCCAGCTTAAGATCGCCCCTGACGGCTTGAACCTCTGGAATAACGGCGGCCTGCCGCCCAGCATCAGGATAGATGATTTAAAGAAACGGCATAACTCCAAACCGAGGAATGAATTTCTGGCGGATGTATTCTTCAAGGCGGGAATGATAGAAGCCTGGGGCCGCGGCACAATAAAGATTGTTGATGAATGTAAAAAAGCCGGATTGCCCGAGCCGGAGTTTCGCGAGGAATTTGGCGGATTTTCTGTATTCTTTTCTAAGGGCAAGTCGGGTGAAAAGGTCGGTGAAAAGGTCGGTGAAAAGGTCGGTGAAAACGGGGAGAAAGCGGAGAGCAGGTTGGGTAAAAAGTGGGGTGAAAGTGTGGTGAAGGTGTGGAGAAAATGGGGAGAAAATCTGAGCAAGAATGAATGTAAAATTCTTGAGGCGATCTCCGCTAATCCACACATAACGATAAATGAGTTATCAGAAAAGATTGGTATCGGCACGACGGCCGTGGAAAACAATCTGAAGAAACTTAAAATGAAGGGCGCGATCGAGCGTGTCGGTTCCGACCGTGGCGGCTCATGGAGGGTGAATGGCTAAAATTAATCTTACCAAAGAAGAAAAGGCCTCCCTGATCGAGGCTGTCAATAAAGGCGTTGAACCGTCACCCGATCTGTTGCCAAAACTATTTCCCGGCGCTGCCGAGAAGTTTGATGTGCAGGCGCTTGACAGAGCCAAGATCCCAACCCTGGAGTATGCCGGCAAACGATCCAAGGCGACGATTCTGGCAGAAGCAGGAGCCGGCATAGGCGCCGCGCCGCTACAGAATGTCCGATGTTTCGGGGATGTCAAAAACGGCCAGTGGAGAAACCTTATTGTGCAGGGGGATAATTTGCAGTTTTTAAAGACGTGCTATAAAAATGTTGATCCGCTTATCAAAGATAAAGTAAAAGGCAAGGTAAAGCTTATCTATATCGATCCGCCGTTTGCGACCAAAAGTGAGTTTGGGGGGAGAGAGGGAGAACGAAGCTATGCGGATAAAATTGATGCCGCTGAGTTTATTGAGGCTTTGAGGGAAAGATTGATTTATTTGCGTGAGTTGTTGGCTGATGATGGGAGTATTTATTTGCATTTGGATAATAAAATGAGTCATTATGCAAAGGTGATGATGGATGAGGTATTTGGGAAAGACAATTTTAGAAATGAAATATTTGTCAGTAGAATAAAAAAAAATGTCAATGAATACGAAATGGCACATTCCTTAAATATAGACTTAGATAATATCCTTTTTTATTCCAAAACAGAAAAGACTAAAATCGATCAACCTAAAATAGATTCAGACAAGAAACATAGGTGGCATTCTTTTGAAGCTTCTGGAGTTAGAAATGGGATGGATTATGAATTATTTGGATTTAAACCTAAAACAGGAAACCATTGGAGATGGTCTTATAATAGAGCACAAATAGCAATTCAAGATAGATTATTAAGACCAAATCATAGAACAGGAAAACCAGAATATCTTGTTACAAAAGATTTTGAAATATTAGGTACAAACTGGTCGGACTTAACAGGTTATTCATTTAGAAATAACTATCCCACTGAGAAATCTGAAACATTAATATCAAGAATCATTTTAGCTTCCTCAAACCCCGATGATTTAGTCCTTGATTGCTTCGCCGGTTCCGGCACCACCGCCGCAGTTGCAGAGAAATTCGGCCGCCGCTGGATTGCCTGCGATTTTGGCAAGCATGCCATTTACACCATGCAAAGGCGAATGCTCCGCATCGCTGAGTCAAAGGCGCTGGCAGATGAGAAGGACGCGTCCGGCAAGGTTATTGTCAAAAAAGGGGAGCCATACAGGAAAGAGCCAAAGCCATTCTGCATTATATCCTCAGGGGCTTATGACTTCTCTCATGTGATGGATTTGCGCAAGCACAAAGACACATATATTGATTTTGTGCTGGGTCTGTTTCAGCTTTCGCGGGATGACGATAAGGTCAGGAAGTATAAGTTAGCCAATATTTACGCACTTAAAGACGGGGATCCGGTTGAGGTTTATCCTGTGTGGGACGACCAGTTTCTAAAAGAGGTCAAGATCGATGAGGAATACTTGCGCGGCATCATTTCGCAATCCGGCGGCAGGTTGAAGGGCGATTACTTTATCATTACGCCTGAATCCTGCGCCAATGTCGGGGATACTGTCCTTAAAAATCAGGATGGCAAAGATGTCAATTTCCAGATGCTGACTTTCCCATACAAGGTGCTGGAGGATATATCGCGCACCCTGGAGCTTCAGGAACAGCCAAGCTCGCAGGACAATGTGAATAATCTGATCACCTCAACCGCCTTTTATTTTAATGAAGATGTGACCTTAAAGGCAAGGCGTGTCAAAGAGGGGCTGCAAATAACAGAATTTGAAACCAGGATCCTCAACAAGGAAGGCAGGCGGTTTGATGGGATCACCGGGTTAGCCATGCTGCTGGTTGATCTGGATTATGAGCCTGGCAAACCCTTTGATATGGATGTGACTGTGTTCGCGAAGGAGATCAGTGAAGACGGTTTGGTGAAGGTCGATAATCTCACCAAAAAGGTGGGGCTCATTGCCATTGATAAACATGGCAATGAATCAAAACCCATTGAGCTGGAATAATTATGCCGCCAAGAAGAACAACAAGAAGGATTCGGACTGTAGAAAGGCTTAATCTTTCCGAGCACACGCTGGATATTAATTGTCGTAAATGCAACTACAACAAATTCCGTTTCTCTGATATTGAGGATTATGTCCGCGCTGTGACAGGCGGCAGGGAATATCAGTATCAGGCGATAAAACATACGATGATCTATCTGTGGGGCGGCGGTTATCAGAATGTCGCCGCATTGGCAAAGGAAAACTTCGCTCAAAAAGAGCATCTGAGGGAACGGTTTGGATCAGAAGAAATGATGCTCGGTCACCTGCCGCTTGCTGACAGGATATCCGGGGTAGTGCATATGGCGACAGGCACAGGGAAATCCTATGTCATTTTTGCAGTAGCTTATTTATCCCTTGTAATGGGGCTGACCAGGCGGGTTCTGGTTTTAGGGCCTTCATCGACAATCATAGAGGAAGGGCTCAGGGACAAATTCCAGGAGTTTATGAACAAGAAGGAATGGAATGACCGGCTGCCCAAAGAATATCAGGGCAAGGCCATAGACCTCCTGACTAATAACGATGCCATTGAAGACGGTAGCATCACCATCGAGAATATCAATGCCATTTATACTGTGGGAGGGATTCGGGACACCCTTTTCAAGGGGGTGGATGAAGTGCTGGCGCTGGGGGACGAGATTCATCATGCTTACTCGCATTTGAATTTTAACGCGATAAGGAAGGCGCTGGAGATAGACCAGGAAGTTGATCCTGAGACAGGCAGGGAGTCGGAGGAAAAGGCAGAGCGGCTCTGGATGCAGTTTCTTAAAAAAAACAGGAAAATCACACGGCATATCGGATTTACAGGCACGCCTTACAACAAAAACGATTACTTCGCTGATGTTATCTTCGATTACAACATCCGCACGGCTATCAATGAAAAATATATCAAGGATATCAATCCTATAATCAACGTGGAGACGGATGACGGGGCAATGCAGTGGACAACGGAAAAGCGGTTTGCTGTGGTCTTGAAAAAGCACCTCGAAAATGCCGTGAGATATTCGTATATAAGAAACGGAAAGCGGCAGGTTAAACCTGTGACAGTATTTTATTGTCCCACACAGAATAACGCTAAAATACGGTCAGAAGAGTTTATCCGGTTTCTGGCAAAATGGGAGAAGGAGGAACGGGGCGCCGTTGGATCGGAATCGGAGATTGAACAGATCGCCAGGGCAAAGGTCATCTGTGTGACCAGCAATATCTCAGCATCCGAATATAAAAGAGAGCTTGATAACATTGAAGAGACCGATCCGAACAAAACTGGAGGCAGGGTGGAGTTTATTTTTTCTGTAGGCAAGCTTCTGGAGGGATGGGATGTGGACAATGTTTTTCAGATCGTCCCGATGGAGGAGCGTATATTTAATTCAAAGTTATTGATATCGCAGGTGCTGGGCAGGGGGCTGCGCATACCCCGCAAGGTTCTTAATATTGAAATCCTTCAGACCTATCCCTGGCTCACTGTAACGAATCATGAGAAGTTTGCGGATCATATAAGGGAACTGATGGATGCGGTCACAAATTCCGATATGTATATCTCATCTGAGCCGTTGCCAATAGTTGATAAGGATAACTGGCGCGGGAGGCATCATTTTACCCTTTTTAACCTCAACTATCTTTCTGATCCTAAAGTGGAAGACGCGCCAGCGGAGAGGCAATTGCCTCTTCCGTCAAGAGAGCTTGTTTTGACAAAATTTGATGTTGATGAAAATGTCGTCATCGAACGTATCAAGGGCACAGAGAAATATGCCCTTAAAAAAAAGACCATCTCAGTGGATGCTTTGGTGGATGCCCTCTACCGCCGTTTTAAAGGGAGGGAATACGAGGGGATACATTTTGATTTTGGCAGCGGGGACTACAAGCGCTGCCCGGAGGAGGATGAGATTAGGAGCGCTATCCTTGCAGCCATGGATAAGGCGGGGATCCCTGACAAAGGGCTGACAGAGGACAATAAAAAGCAGATAGACCTTTTCTTTAATCAGTTCCTGCCTCCAGGCAAGAAAAGGCGCGTATTTGAAAATATCATGGGCGATATTGTTCCGGTCAGCACCCAAAGCATAGAGCGCAGATCAATACGGGTCGGAGAACTGGAGCGTGATGCAGCGGCATTTATCAGCGAATCGTATCAGGAGGAGGTGGATGAGAAGACAAAGGCTATGCTCAAGCACCTTGCAGGCAGCAGAAGGCCGACGGCTCAGCTAAGTCTTTTCCCTTTTGATCCAACCGGTTTACTCAGGACGTATAAGGAGTATGTCCGTGCATTGATAGAGAATGACGACCGGCCGCCTTATGTTGTCAATCAGTCAGTATTCAGGACACCTCAGAGCACTATTCTCGTTTCCCATGCCCCTGAAAGGGAATTCGTTTTTCGATTGCTTGAGCATTCTCAATATCTGGATGCATGGGTAAAATCCCCGGATAAAGGGTTTTACTCGATTGATTACGAATATTGGAAGGGCGGCAAGGACCGGGTGCGCCGCAGATTCAACCCCGATTTTTTCATCAAGATTAATCTGGATAACTATATCGCCCTTTTGCGAAAGAACGGCGCAGTAAGGCATTTGGAGGGCTTAAGAAATTTGCAGGAAAAGGGGATCGAAACCATCATTAAGGTTGTTGAAATTAAATCTGATGAGGATGACGATGAAGCGACTCCGGCCAAGGCCGAATGGGCAAGAGCCCATTTTAATGCCGTCAACAAGAAACTGCATGAGCCTCTGCCAGGCAATTTCGACAGGCAATACATAGCGGATATAAAGCAGCTCTATATGTTTAACCTTCTTAAGCCGGATGGATATGTGCAGTGGTTTGAGGAACTGGAGGAAGGGAAGATATCATGGTGATTAAAAGGAGCGTATATGATATCCTTGGCACACCTATGCCCAGAACCTTTTGAAAAGTGGCGCCTCGATTTTTGAAAAATAAAGGTCAAAAAAAAGGAATTCATTAAACGGAAACTTCAAAAAGTAACTGCCAAAGGAGTAATGTCAATTAATTGTGCCCGTCCACGGCGCGGGGATTGCGACATTAATATTTGGTGAAATATAGTCTGATAGCCTCCATTACCCCTCCAAATTCACCCAATTAACCGGATTATTTTGCATTGAGAAGACCATTTTAGATCGAGGTATAAATAACATCCTGGAGAAAAATCAGGGAATGGCTTTTCTATTTTATAGGTTGACTTATAAAATAGAATATTCTATTATTTAAGTTAGCTTATAAAATGGAAGGAATCTTCATACGCAGAGGAGCCGATCATGTATAAACAGAGGGATTTAGAAATGTCTCTTTTGGAGGCATTGGATAACAGAAAGATTACAATAATCCTTGGCGCCAGGCAAACCGGCAAGACATCACTCCTCAAGAGACTGAAGGAGATCATCAGCCATAAGGGGCTATTTATCGATCTTGACATCTACGAAAACAGGGGCATCTTTTCATCGTACACTGAACTGATGAACTATCTTGAATTCAACGGCTATGACGAAAAGGAAAGATTTGTACTTTTTTTGGACGAATTCCATACAGTAAAGGGCATTGCAAGGATTCTCAAAAATCTATATGACAACCATCCTTACGTCAAAATATTTGCCACCGGCTCTTCTTCTCTGGAAATCGTCAGCCACTTAAAGGAAAGCCTGGCAGGGCGAAAAACAATCTACCACCTGTATCCCCTGTCCTTTGAAGAATTTGTTTTTTTTAAGGATGAAGAGTTGGGAGCAGGATTCAAAAAAACCCCCAGCCAATCCCTCCCTGAAAGGATAAGAAGCCAGCTAAATTATCTGGTGAGGGAATTCTGTGTCTTCGGAGGATATCCCGAGGTAGTCCTTTCTCCTTCGGAGGACGGTAAAAAGAAGATCCTGCGGGACATCTTCGACCTCTTTGTAAAAAAGGATCTGCTCGAATTTCTGAATATAAGGAATCCGGAGGCGGCCCTGAATATACTCAGGTACTTGGCAACCAATATCGGGAGATTGCTGAATTATTCCGATTTATGTTCTATCAATCATGTTGATATCAACACACTCAAGAGGTATCTCACCATTTTGACCGAGACCTACGTCATAAAACTTATAAGCCCATTCTATACCAATAAAAACAAGGAGGTTGTCAAGTCTCCCAAGGCATATTTCAATGATCCCGGCGCTCGTAATTATTTTATCAGGGATTTCTCCGGCTTTGAGTTGAGGGCTGACAACGGATTTCTCATAGAGAATTTTCTATTATGTCAATTCATCAAAAAGGCCGGCTATTTGACGCAGATCAAATTCTGGCGGGACAAGAATGGGCGGGAGATTGATTTCATCATCGAGCGGGAAGGGGAATTGACCGCCTATGAAGCCAAATACAAGAAGATAATAAAAAGGCAGGATTTTGCCAGTCTTCTGTACTTCAAAGATACTTACAAGAATGCCCGGATCAATATTGTTAATGAAACCAGACCAAAACAAGATATAGAAGACCTTAGCTACCTGGCATATTATGAAATATAATGAGCCTCCCCGTCAGTTGCTGGGGCAGGGATGCATCCTAATATTGTTTCCGGGTCAGCGGGCATAACCCTTAACACAATAGGTGATTTAAGCAAATTTATGAAATTGGGGCAGTTTCTTCTAAGAAATGAAGATCCTGCAATTCTCATTTTGGCACTTTTGGTCACATAATATAATATATTTTCTACCTAAATATATGATATATGACATAGAAATTGGTCAAAATGAGAATTGCTGATGAATATCCTTCGAGACTGGTCAGTTTTTTCAGGCTATTCTCCCAGCCTGCTTATAATGGTCATATTCCTCTGGTTGAAGATGTTTTTCCCTTCGGGTGTAAACAGGTATTCAATGCGGTCCTTGTAAAATTCTGAAATCCTTCTGCGCACCATTTTGAGTGTGCTGTTCAGCATCCGGTTTTGCACTGTGAATCCTTCGCC
>JAFGSM010000138.1 GCA_016934595.1 bacterium
GATGCGATCGTCTTTTGCTGCGATCCTTGTGACCGGTTTTTTTGTCAGCTTATGTATCATAGGGTTGCGTAATACGGGATATCTGGAATTTCTGGAGCTTGCAGCCTACGACCGGTATATTGCCTTGCAGTCAAAGGCACATCCCCATGACCCCCGCATTGTAATTATCGCCATTTCAGAGGCCGATATCAAGGAAATGGGCAGATGGCCCATCACGGATTCCGCATTGGCTTATTCTTTGAAAATCCTTAATAAATACGGGCCAAGGGCAATTGGCCTCGATATATACCGTGACATGCCAGTGCCCCCCGGAGAAAAGGGGCTTTCCGATATATTTGAGCAAGCAGACAATATCGTTACTGTAAAAAAGATCGGAGACGAGACCTTTCCCGGAATCCCTTCCCCATATTTTCTGAAAACCGGGGAACTGACAGGATTCAATGACATCCTGATGGACACCGGAGGCATTGTGAGGCGGGGGCTTCTTTTTTTGGAGGATGGAGGGGATAATCATTATTCCTTTTCACTGCTTCTGGCTTTGTTATATCTTGAGAAGGATGGGATAGTCCCTGAGCCTGGCGGGACAAATCCAAAGCACTTGAGGCTTGGCAGGACGACATTTGTGCCGTTCGAGACAAATGACGGCGGTTATGCTGGCGCTGATGCCAGGGGATATCAATTCCTGCTGGATTTTAAGGGGGGACAATCTGCTTTTAAAACATTTTCCATGATGGAATTACTGTCTGAAAAGATCCGTCCGGAGGATATCCATGACAGGATTGTCATGATCGGTGTGACTGCTGAGAGCGTGCGTGACTTCTTTTGTACCCCTTTAAACACAGTCACGGATTCCGCCGAAGATAGCTCGAAGATGCCAGGAGTAGTTCTGCATGCACAAATAGTAAGTCAGCTGCTCAGGTCTGCCACTGAAGGCGATAGGCCGATCAGGGTTCTGGATGATCGTTATGAATGGTTGTTGATCATGGTTTTTGGCATACTGAGCGGGATTCTGGCATTGTTTAGACATTCCGTTCTGCGATTCTCCCTTTTGGTTTTGGCAGGTCTTATCCTTTTGGGAATTGGAAGCCTGTTGTTATTCAATGCAGGGTGGTGGGTACCGGTTGTGCCTGTCGCCATTTCATGGTTAACCGCATCAGCTATTCTAAACGCCTTTTTGTCTCATCAGGAGAATGTCCAAAAAAGGCTTTTGATGCAGCTTTTTTCAAGGCATGTATCCAAAGATGTCGCAGAGGTTATCTGGAGACAAAGGGACAGGTTCATGGAAGACGGGAGGCCGCGTCCCTTGAGATTGACCGCAACGGTGTTATTTGGGGATCTCAAAGGTTTCACAAGTGTTTCAGAGATGCTTGACCCTCAGATACTTATGGACTGGCTGAACGGATATATGAAGGCCATGTCTCATTTAGTGATGGAGCATAGCGGGGTTGTAAATAAATTCATAGGCGATGCTATCATGGCGGTCTTCGGGATACCCCTTCCAAGAAAAAGCCCTGAAGAGATAAGCCTGGACGCAAGGAATGCCGTTGACTGCGCAATCGCCATGTCCTCTGAGATAAGAGGGTTGAATATCCTCTGGGAGAAACAAAACCTGCCGTCCATGAAGATGCGCATCGGGATATTCACAGGGCCGCTGATTGCAGGAAGCCTTGGAAGTAAAATGCGTATGGAATACACGGTCATCGGGGATACAGTCAATATCGCCTCCAGGCTTGAGGGTCTTTACAAGGACCAGGAAGATGCTGATCTTGAGAAAAATGGGTGCCGGATATTTATTGGAGAGGAAACCAGATTACACCTTGACCCGAGCTTTCAGACAAGACTTGAGGGCTCTGTCACATTAAAGGGTAAGGGAAAAGAGATAACCATTTACCGGGTGACAGGGAAAAACTGACCAATCATGTCTATTCGGGTGCAGGAGGGGGCTGAGGGTATTTCATATAGCTTTATTGAATATAAGGATAAAAGGAGTAATTATGAAAGGGTTCGTATATAACTATATGGCGGCATGTGTTTTGGTTTTATGTCTTACGCTGTCGGCAGGCTTTTATGCTTACTCATCGGACAATCAAGAAAAAGGGGGAGGGGAGGGCGCCGTCATGTCTGAAGATACAAAACAGGGCAAGAAAGAAGACATATCCAAACACCCCGCCTCGCGTATGTTTGAATACAGGCCGCCCATGCGGGGAAAACCAGGAAACCGTGTGGGAGGAGGTACTAGGGGACCAGAAGATGGCTCTGCCTGCCTGGCCGTGCTTGCCCCTGATCATACAGGGCTCACGACAAAAGCCCAGCCCTCCCTTTACTGGTTTATTTCGGAATCTATCACATCCAGAATCGAATTTACCATAATTGATGAAAATAGTATCAAGCCTGTTCTGGAGGTGGATATTGGTATCCCTGATAAAAAGGGAATACAGTGTTTGAGACTGTCTGATCACAATGTCACCCTTTTGCCTGAGAAGGAATATCAGTGGTTTGTAGCCATCGTGTCCGATCCGGAACATCGTTCAAATGATACAGTAGCCTGCGGTGACATTAAACGCGTAGAACCTTCTGAAACCCTGACAGACAGGCTCAATAAAGCAGGCAAAATGGAAATACCTGAAATTTATGCAGATGACGGAATATGGTATGACTGCATAACCTTTATATCGGAACTGATCAGCGCAGGTCATGACGTTGAAACTCTATGCAGACAGCGGGCATTTTTGTTGAAACAGGCTGGTTTATCAGTCATTGCAGAGTATGAGGAGAAGGTATGCATAAAGGGATTACCCTGATATGGGCCTTAGAGGTGGAAGGATTTTATATGTCAGCGCCGCTATCTTCTTTGCCTCTATTTTTGTGGCGCTGTTTATAAATTATTCTGTAATTGGCGCTCAAACTGGCGATCTACCGTTTGATATTAGAGATATACAGAATGTCGGTCAAGTATCTAAAAAGGATGAAGACAGATCAGGATTGCCTGAAATCGAATCCAATATTTTTGAAGGCTATGAATTGCCCGAAATCGTCCTGCCTGAAGAGGGGGAGACTGGCAGATTATCTGTTTTGCCTGCGTTTTTTGTAAGCAAATTCAATATTGAAGGCAACAGCGTTTTTTCCGGTGAAGAGCTTTCATGTATTACAGCTCCTTATGAAAAAAGAAGGATCACATCTGAGGAATTGCAGGCCCTTCGCCTTGAGCTTACCCGTTATTATATAGACAAGGGATATATAAACTCAGGGGTAATAATACCGGATCAGTCCTTGATTGATGGCATAATTAAGCTTCATATAATCGAGGGGGCGATGAGCGAGATCAATATTAATGGCAACAGATATTTTCAACAGGGATATCTTTACGACAGGTTAAAACTCGGCGCTGGCCCGCCGCTTAACATATCAGGTATTCAGGAAGCCCTTCAATCATTGCAGCAGGATCAGCGCATCAGGCGTATAAATGCCAGTCTTAAACCAGGGATCCGGATGGGCGAAGCTATTCTGGATGTTCGTGTTGAGGAGGAAAGCCCATACAGGTTTGCTTTTGAAGCCAGCAACAATATATCTTCCAGTGTCGGAGAGATACGCAGGCAGATACAATTGGCCCATCAGAACCTGACAGGCAATGGAGACATACTGGATTGCGAATTAGGTTTTGCCGAAGGGCTTGATGACATGGATGTCAGTTATTCTATTCCGGTTTCCCCGCACGGGACTTCTTTAATGCTGAGGTTTAAGAAAAGCAACAGCACTGTTATCGAGGATTTGTTCAAAGAACTTGATATCAAAAGCAGGGCAAAGGATTATTGCTTTACAATAAGCCATCCTTATTACAGGAAATCAGGCAGGGAGTTCGTCCTGTCTTTGGCCTCTGAGCTTCGCAGAAGCGAGACATCTATAGAGGGCGAGCCATTCTCGTTTTCACCAGGAGCGGAAGATGGGCAAAGCAATGTGACTGTATTCCGGTTTTCACAAGAATGGACAGACAAAAAAGAAAATCAGGTAATTGCGGTCCGGTCCACAATCAGCAGGGGGGTTGATGCATTCAATTCCACAATAAACGATTCGGGCGAGGATGGCAGGTTCTTTTGCTGGTTAGGCCAGATCCAATGGGTTAGACGCCTTGGATTGTTTGAAAGTCACGCTGTGTTCAGAACAGATTTTCAGCTGTCGGATGGCCCCCTCTTGCCACTTGAAAAGTTTGCTGTTGGAGGCATGTCCAGTGTAAGGGGATACAGGGAAAATCAATTTGTTAGGGACAACGGCATTTCCTCATCTTTTGAGCTTCGTATCCCTGTGATTCGGTATAGAAGGGGAGAAGGTCTGGTACAGTTGTCACCTTTTTGGGATTTCGGAAGATCGTGGAATAAACGAAACAATGTTAAGGATCAACACACTATCTCAAGCATGGGTATTGGGATAAGGTGGGCGATCGTCAAAAATGCGGATCTCCTGCTGTATAAGGGCTTCGCATTGAAAAGCATCGAGACATCAAATGACGATCTGCAAGGCCAGGGGATTCACTTCAGATTTGCCTTGTCGTTTTAGTAAGAGATGAATATAATAGGGTATCAGTCAATCGTTTTTTAAAAACAAAGGAGAGTATATGAAGTTTTTTATTGATACTGCAAATGTGGATCAGATAAGAAGGGCTAATGCAATGGGGGTTTTGGACGGTGTGACAACGAATCCGACATTGGTGGCCAAAGAAGGCAGGGAATTTAAGGGCCTGATAAAGGAGATATGCAGCATAGTTCATGGACCAGTGAGCGCTGAGGTCATTAGCCTGGATGAGGATGGGATGGTCAAAGAGGCAAAGGATCTTGTCAAGATCGCAGACAATATTGCCATAAAGATACCTGTTTGCCTTGAAGGGCTTAAAGCTACCAAGAGGTTGGCCGCTGATGGGATAAAGGTCAATATGACCCTCATTTTTTCTCCTATGCAGGGGCTGCTTGCCGCCAAGGCAGGGGCTGCATACGCAAGCCCTTTTGTGGGCAGGTTGGATGACCACTCACACAATGGAATGGATTTGGTTGAACATCTGTTGAATATTTATCAGAATTACGGATATGATACCGAGATTATTGTAGCAAGCATAAGAAATCCATTGCATGTTGTACAGGCGGCTTTGATGGGCGCCCATATCGCCACTATACCTTTTAATGTAATAGAACAGCTCGTTAAACATCCTTTGACGGATATAGGGATCGAACGTTTCCTCTCCGACTGGAAATCCCTCCAGTGGAAACAAAAAGATGCCTGTTTATGAATTCAAGTGTAAGGAATGCAAACACTGCTTCGAAAGGCTGATTCTGCGATCAGATCGGACGGTATCATGCCCCAACTGTCATTCCGGTAAGGTGGATAGGCAATTGTCAGCCTTTTCATTCAAGGTAGGTGGTGGATATGGCAAGTATAGCGAGCAAGCCGTAACAGGATCCTCAGGGTCTTCGTGCGCCTCATGCGTAAGCCGAAATTGCAGCCAGTGCCGCTAATCTTGGCCCGGTGTCAGACAAACTTTTTTTCCTCATTTTCCTGTTTTGTCTTACATTCGATACAAAGCGAAACTACAGGACGCGCCTTAAGCCTTTTGATGCCGATCTCCTTTTCACACATCTCGCATATTCCAAAGGTGCCGTCATTTATCCTTTGAAGGGCTTCATCGATTTTGGCCAGCAACTTGCGTTCCCTGTCTCTTAGCCTCAGAATAAAATTCCTGTCCGATTCAAATGAAGACTGATCGGCAAAATCAGGAAGGTCTTCAGGGCTTTGCTGCAGTCCGTTTCCCAATGTTTTATCACCTTCGGAGATGATCCTTGCCCTTTCTTTTAGCAGCTCGTTTTTGATTTCGGCTAAATCTTCTTTTGAAATGCTCATATGCTTATATTACCTCCATTGCAAATTCACGTCTGATCAGTAAGGACGTTTATAAAATTTGTGTTTATCATGCCGTTCGAGAAATTCGGGTGATTCAGGATTTCACGGTGAAATGGTATGGTGGTTTCTATGCCGTCACAGTGAAATTCATCCAGCGCCCTTCTCATCCTGTCTATGGCCTCTTTTCTGTCTTTGCCATGAGATATCAGTTTTGCTATAAGAGAGTCATAAAAGGGAGGGATTTGGCAATTCAGATATATCGCTGTGTCAATCCTGATGCCGAGCCCGCCAGGCAGATGAAAATCATGAATTTTCCCCGGACAAGGCCTGAAGGTTTTTGGATTTTCCGCATTTATCCTGCATTCGATGGAATGGCCCGACAATTTAATGTCAGATTGTTTATACGGCATTTTTTTGCCAGCAGCAATCCTGATTTGTTCTTTTACAAGGTCAAGGCCAGTGACCATTTCAGTTACAGGGTGTTCAACTTGTATCCGTGTATTCATTTCCATAAAGTAATAATTTTTTTCTTCATCCAGCAAAAACTCTACTGTGCCAAGGCTAAAGTAATTTATCGCCTTGGCTGCTTCTATAGCCATTTTCGCCATCTTTTCTCTTAAATTTTTATCCAAAAATGGAGCTGGAGATTCCTCAATCAATTTCTGATATCTTCTTTGGATGGAGCAATCCCTGTCTCCAAGGTGGATAATATTCCCAAAAGTATCCCCCATGATCTGGAATTCCACATGTCTGGGATTCTCAACAAATTTTTCTACATAGAGGCAGGGATTGTCAAAGGAGCTTATCGCCTCAGATTGCGCAGCCATGAAAGCGTTCAGGAAACTGGCATCCGTGTGAACGATTCTCATTCCCTTTCCGCCGCCTCCTCCTGCCGCCTTTATCATTACCGGAAATCCGACTTTATGTGCCATTTCAAGGGCTTCATGATCATTTTCCACCCCATATTCTGTTCCAGGAACAGTGGAGACTCCAGCCTTTTTCATTATTTGTCTGGCAATAACCTTATCGCCCATGGATTTGATAATGCTTGAGCTGGGGCCAATGAATTTTATATGACACGTCTCGCATATCTCGGCAAATCTTGGATTTTCAGCCAGAAAACCATATCCGGGATGTATGGCCTCCGCATCGGTTATCTCAGCGGCGCTGATGATAGACGGGATATTAAGATAGCTTTTTGACGGATCTTTTGGGCCTATACACAGAGCCTCATCCGCCATCTGAACATGCAGGCTTTCAGAGTCGGCCTCTGAATATACCGCAACAGTTTTGATCCCCATGTCCTTGCACGAACGGATAATCCGCACGGCTATCTCCCCTCTGTTTGCAATCAGTATTTTATTGAACATATTATATTATATCATTTTATATCAGATATTTTCCGCTTCCAGGATGAATAGCGGTTCGCCATATTCGACAGGATGGGCGTTTTCAGCCATTATCGATACAACCTTTCCGTCACGGTCGCATTCAACTTCATTCATCAATTTCATGGCCTCTATTATACAGAGCACCTGACCAGCCTTTACTTCGTCCCCTTCGTTCACAAATGCCGGGGCATTTGGATTGGGAGACCGGTAAAAAGTCCCCACCAGAGGCGAACGGATGATCATCCTCCCTTCTGTCAATGTGATTTCAGAATCACGCCGTTCATAAGGGTTTGGGAGGCTTTTGGGTTTCTCTGCATATATTTGTTGCGGCATGCCTGTATTAGGTAAATACGGATCGGAAGAACTCTTTTTCACCTTGATCTTGAAGTCGGCCTCTTCCCACTCGATTTCACTAAACTCAGTCTTTTCGAGGAGCTTCAGGATTTCTTTCAGTTTTTCAATATCAGTGGCCATAAATTTCTCTTTTCATTTTTGATGGTCTAATAAAAAGTCTGTTTTACCTTATCCTGTCATTCCGTACTCGACACGAAATCCGGTGTTTTCAAGTAATTCTGGACATCGGCTTTCGCAGGAGTGACAAATAAGAAAAGGCATCATGTTGGTTAAACTCTTTGATTTTCATGACGGGGTCAGGCTATTCCAATTTATAGCAGTAAGCGTTTTGTACCCATTGCCAGTCACCAGCATTGTGTCTTCCCATCTTATGCCAAATTCGTTTTGAAGGTATATCCCAGGTTCGATGGTCAAAACCATACCTTTTTCGAGAACGATTTCTGAATTATGGTTGATTTTAGGCCCTTCATGAACCATCAAACCTACCCCATGCCCTGTACTGTGGCCGAAGTTATCTCCGAATCCCGCTTTTTCTATAACCCCCCTTGCCGCTGCATCCACATCCTTTGCAAGGACTCCAGGCGTAACCGATCGAAGGGCATTTTCTTGAGCCTCCCGAACTATATTATATATCTCCTGAATCCTTCTATCCAATGTGCCTTCTAAGAGCATTACCCTTGTCATATCCGTATGATATCCCTTGTATACAACCCCGCAGTCTATCAATAAAATATTTTCATCATTGATTGCATGGTCTCCGGGAACGCAATGGGGAAACGCAGACCTCCTTCCAGAAGCAACAATAGTGTCAAATGCGGGTCTTTGCGCCCCTTCCTTTTTCATTATATACTCCAGTTCAATGGCGATATCCCTTTCAGTGATCTGTTTCGTATGTCCGGCCATTTCTGGCACCTTATCCATGACTTTTCCCAAAATCTGGGCGCTTTTGCCTATCAGAACAAGTTCATCCTCGTCCTTGATCAATCTCTTCTTTTCAACAAAATCAAGACACGGTATAAGATTGACTCCTGAAGACGCCTCTTTAAGACGCTCATATGGATAAAATCTAAAATGGGCAGATTCAAAGCCAATCTCTTTAAATCTATTTTTTATGAGCCAGCCAGCCATGTCTTCTATATGCCTTTGGCACTGTATTATATCAAAAAAAGGGTCTATTTCCTGAAGCGCATTTAAATATCTGAAATCTGTGAACATTACAGACCCTTCTTTATGGATAAAAAAGCTCCCCTCAACATTATCTGCGCCGGTCAGATAGAAGATGTTCTCAGGATTAGTTATCAATATCCCTTCTAATCCTTTATCAGGCAGTTTTTCCATTATAGAAAAGGTTCTTTTTTGATAGATCAATTTTTAGCCTTTTAGCCTGTCGGCCAGAAACATCAAAGCCATGGTGTAGCCATAGGCGCCAAACCCGCTTATTGTTCCAGTAACTACAGGGCTGATTAGAGATTTTTTTCTGAATTCTTCCCTTGAAAATATATTGGACAGATGCACCTCCACCTTTGGGATTTCAATCATGGCAAGGGCATCACGTATAGCTATGCTTGTATGGGTAAAGGCAGCGGGATTTATGATTATGCCTTGTGCATCTTCATTAATGGTTTTATGTATGAGGTCGATGATTTCCGCTTCAGAATTTGATTGAAAACATATCACCTCAATCCCCAATCTTTCGCCATCCAATGCCAAATCCTGATCAATCTCCCTTAATGTTTTAGTCCCATATATCGAAGGTTCACGTTTCCCGAGAAGGTTTAGATTCGGCCCGTGCATCACAATGACCTTGCTTAGACATTTATTATTTGAAGGCGTTGAATTCATAAAGGTTATAACCCCCTTGCCTTTTTTATATGTTGGCAGTTTTTGAGGCAATTATTCAGCTTATCAAGGATTTCAGCGTCGCTCTTTTTTTTTGCTGGTTTTTTATTAGGCACGGGTTCAATTTTCAGGATTTTAGGTTTTTTTTCATGAGTCCGCCGTATCTCTTTTAGCCTTTCTGCCCAATCATTCCGGTCAGGGCATCCAAGCAAGAGTTTTTTATAAATCTGAATGGCTTTATTTGTGAAACCTTGAGAAAAATATAACTCAGCAAGGGTCGCAGTTATAATTTCCTGGTCTATGTTGTCATCGTTTATACCTTCTTCAAATTTTATTACACCTAAATCTTCTTTCGCCTCTTCTTCCTGTTGTTCTTCCTGTTTTTGCCCTTGTTTTTTCCCCTGTTGCGCTTGCTCCTCTTGCTCTTTGAGGTTGTAAAATGCACAATTGTTTTCATCGGCGGAGTGGATTTTTTCTTCAATTAATGAAGCATCATCATCTAATGGAGACTCTTTCACAGTGACGAAAGTTTGCGCATACTGAACCTGGGCCCCTTTTTCTGAAGAAACCTCTGATTCGTTACCGGTGATAGTTTCAGCCTGGGCTGGTTCATTATCTAATGGAGACTCTTTCACAGTGATGAAAGATTGCGCATGCTGAACCTGGGCCCCTTTTTCTGAAGAAACCTCTGATTCGTTACCGGTGATAGTTTCAGCCTGAGCTTGGGCTGGCTCCTTATCAGGTTGGGATTCCTTTGCACCGCCTCCTTTTTTCAAGATTTTCAAAATGTTTGATTTATGATTGGAGATTCCGTTAAATCCATCCTTTTTGTAGATTTCCATCAATATATTTTGGGCGATCATATTTTCGGGCACAATTTTGATGACAGCCTCCAACTCCTCTTTGGCTCCTTTGATATCTCCATTATTGAAAAGTATTTGACCTAAAAGCGCCTTGGCCGCCCAGTAATTTGGATGAATATCAAGTCCCTTCCTTAACACCTCTTCAGCCTTATCCAGTTTTTTTGCCTTATAGTAGGCGTCTGCAAGAGGGAAAAATACAATGGAGTTGGTCCCTTTGCGATATCTTTTTTCAAATTCCTTGATTAGAATATCCATGTCTTTTGGTATTTGTTTCAGTCTTATCATAAATAAGAATACGGCTATTTATAAAAATGTTATTTTCAGTTTATATGAAAATGATCGAACAATACTTTGTTTTTATTCATTTTCATGCTTCGTTGTGACTGTAAGGTCATGACGGTTACTGAATATGTACAAAAATGTTAGCACTGTCTCATTATAGTGTCAAGATTGGGCAAAGTCCACAAATGTTTTCAGTAAAAGGCTTTCAGGTAATCCTGATCTTCCTGCCAGGCCTTTTTGGTTTGTTCAAGATTATCCCCTCCATACCTTTCAAGGAATGCTCGGGCTATCTCAAAGGCCACACAAGATTCTCCTATTACTGAGGCTGCTGGTACAGCGCATATATCAGATCTTTCCACTGAGGCATCAAAAGGTTTTTTGGTAACAATATCCACAGATTTTAATGGTTTATATAGCGTTGGGATGGGTTTCATTGCAGCCTGGACGCATATTGGCTGGCCATTTGTGACACCGCCTTCCATTCCGCCTGCTCGGTTTGTCTTTCTGTAAAACCCTTTGTCTTCCTGATAAAATATTTCATCGTGCACCTGTGAGCCGTATTTAGATGCAGAATCAAAACCCATGCCGATCTGAACTCCCTTTATTGCCGGTATGCTCATTAAGGATTGGGCCAGTCTGCCATCAAGACGTCTATCATAAGATACATAGCTTCCAAGGCCGACTGGAACACCAATCGCCAGGATCTCGAATATACCGCCAAGACTGTCGCCAAGCTGCCTTGCTTTATCGATTTTTGCCATCATTTTTATTTCAGAATTTATATCTGAGCATCTTAATGGTGACTTCTCGGCGTTTTTCCATATCTTATTTGGGTCATCGGGTATATTCTCAGCCCTGACATCCCCTATCTGAATGACATGACTTATGATCCTGATGTCGAATTCCCTGAGCAGCGCTTTACAAACTGCGCCCACTGCCACCCTGATGGCAGTTTCTCTGGCGCTTGCCCTTTCCAGTATATCCCTCAGGTCATCGTGTCTGTATTTTATCAAACCCGCAAGATCGGCATGACCAGGTCTGGGCCTTGTCATGCGATTTTCCATTTTTGCCGCGTCAGGCACCAGGGACATTATATTCTGCCAATTATCCCAGTCCTTATTTTCTATCATCAGGCAGATCGGGCTGCCTATTGTCTTGCCCAGCCTGACACCGGAGATGATCTTCACCCGGTCCTTCTCGATTTGCATCCTTTTTCCACGGCCATAACCTTTTTGGCGGCGCGCAAGCTCCTCATCTATTTCCTCAGCCTTAAGTTTGATGAGGGAAGGGATGCCTTCAATAATCGCTGTTAATGCTTTGCCATGCGATTCCCCTGCGCTTAGATATCTGAGTCCCATATATTCTCCCCTTGTTTTTCGTTAAACTATCACCAAAGATCTGCTTCTACGTGTTGTCTATGCAGTCATATTTTGATATATCGGCTCTGCAAGTTGTTGTATAAAAAGGCGTTTACCGATTATGAGAGAAGTCAATTATTTTAAATAAAATAACATTAAAATAAAAAACTGTCAATTGACAAAACTAAGAAAGATATTTAATCTATACCATTGGAAATAATATTTTCAATTCAGGATAATTGTCAAGATATTAACGGAGGGGCATCAAGTGATTTACTATAATATTGTCTAAAAACTCAAAATCCCTTCCCACTTAAGGGAAGGGATTTTGAGGGTTTAAATTAAATTCATTGGTGAACCTTAATGGTTCATGTTGATACCATTAATATATCCTGGTTGAATACCCGCCATAACCATAAGCTGATGGATATCCGTACCCACCGCCGTATCCGCCGTATCCGCCGTATCCGCCGTATCCGCCATATCCGCCGTATCCGCCATATCCGCCGTATCCGCCATATCCGCCATAAGCAGAGGCTGAGGATCCATAATACCCGCCGTATCCGCCATAACCATATCCACTGAAGGGACCTAGTGAAAATCCTGATCCTTGAAATCCAAGCCCTTCATAGATAGATGAATAACTAGAACTGCCATACCAAGGATTATAGGACTGGGAGGTTTGATATTGAGGAGCGCCTGCCGTACCCAGATAGTAAGACATTTGAGAAACCGGCACCTGGAACATAGGCCCTGTGAAGAGACCGCCTATAGCGCTGCCCCTTGAAGATGACGAAGCCGTACCAGTCATCATCCCACTCCAGTCGGGAGCCGAATATTGAACTGTCATGTTAGGGTAATACTCACCGCGAAGCATGTCATACATGCTAGTATACTGACGTCCGGTGTAATAACACATACCTCCTATGCAGGTCATTTCTTCCTCGTATGCCTGGCCGCTTCTTGAAGGTTCATCCGCAAAGGCCCTTGAACTCAAAGACATACTTCCTATAAGACATGCTGACAAAACTAATACTAATAAAATCCTAAATTTCCTATTCATTTTTCTCCCCTCCTAACCATTAATAATAAAACAGACAGAAAAAAATTTGGTTAATAAAAGATCGGCATCTATCACCTCCCCCCCCAGTGTGACCAAATGTATAAATAACAAATATTATATTATTACGGAATAACATATAATATA
>JAFGSM010000139.1 GCA_016934595.1 bacterium
CTTGGCCATACCTCCGTTGTCTCTTGCCCTGTACCTTTTTGAGTTGAGCAATACATATTATATGCTCGGTTACGGAAACAGCCTCGGTGTGGACCCGTTCTCGCTTCTGACATTTTATGACGTTTATGGGACTCCAGGGGTCTTGACAGCACTGGGATGGTAATACGATTTTTTGTAAGGATCTGCATGATAATCCAAATAAGGTAACCGGATGATGGAAGTTATCTTGCTCATAAAGGACCATCGGCAAGCTGCAGGGGGATTAAATGGCTTCATATTTTGTACGGTCGTGATATGAACATTTGAATTTTTTATAAGAAGTTGCGCTGATGCCAAGAACACAATGATTTTGTTTTTAGATTTGGTGTTTGGCATCTTGTAACTCATAAATAGTTTATGGATGCCTTCTGTTCGGAAGGTTCCCTGCAGCTTGCATTCTCAAATATTTTTCACGGGATGAAACGCTTATGAATCTTTGCTTAACAAAGGGATATAAAAATTTCCGATTGGGATTTTCAGTCGAAAGATCTTGAAATTTTATATTTTTTTAGAGGTTTTTTATTAGTATAAAGATCAACATTTATTAATGCGCTTAAGCAATCATTAAAATGCTTAGGCTGTCAGTGAGGTGGGTTATGAATAGAAAGAAAAAACCTTTCGTCATATTTAATTTATTACTAATTATCATTGTGTTGACGGCGACAGGAAGCCTGATTCTTCCAACTTCACCAAGCGCCCTGTACTGGGCTTCTTTACCCCCGTATAATGTCCTGTGGCCACTATGGTCTGATGTTCTCTCCCCTGTCAATCCGGTAAGCGGTATTGCTACACCTCTTGTCAGTGCGCTGACGAGGAACACTATACTCCCTGTGCAGCCATGTCTTGCGTGGGATCCATGTCAGCCAGGCGGGTCAGGATTGCCTTGGTTGCTCTATAATACACCTGCGGCGCTGGGTTCAGGACTATTATTTTATGACCCATTCTATGGCATGAATGCCTGGCCGCCCAGCTATATGTTGGATCCTGTTACAAGCGCCCCTTCTCCCATAGCTCTTCCATTGGGCTGGTCTTTGTTGTTGCCGACGGATTTCAAGGACCTTGCATGGTATGTGCCCTTAGGGAATGCATATTATGCCAACCGGTTTGGACTGCCATTTACAGGACTGCTTACATCGGTTGACATCTGGGGGTTGACGCCGCTGGCGCTTTTGCCTCCGTCTGTTATCTGATGTGTACGTTAATTGATCATTGTATGATTCCATAATATTTTGCATAGCTACATGGATTCAAAGAGGAGGAAAAGAATTATGGTTAAAGAAAGAAAGTTTCTGATTTTATTATTGGCTTTGTTGATGATTTCAGTTTTGCCAGGCAGCCGGACGGCCATGGCCCAGTCCTGGCAGGCATTGCCACCTTATAATCTGATGTGGCCGTTATGGTCTCCTGTGCTTTCACCGCCTGATCCTGTGACAGGGATCCCTACACCTTTGATATCCGAACTGTCCAGGAACACTATACTTCCAGTACAGCCTGTTCTGGCCATGAACCCTTATGGAGTTGCTTCTCCAATGGGAGATATATTCCCTTACCTATTTTATAATTCCCCAGGTGGTGTGGTATTTTTTGATATGATCTATGGCCTCAATCCGTGGCCTCCAGCAAGCTTTCTTGATTCGACTGGTGCGCCGATTCCACTCACACTGCCGCCGGATTTTACCTTTTATGCTGTGCCCACGTGGAGGCTGTCTATTGAGTACCAGTATTTTGTAGATTTGGCCAATCTGAGTTACCTGATCGGCTATGGCAATGCGCTTGGCGTAAATCCATCTTCGTTGCTTACATACTCGGACATCTGGGGCCTTCCTGTTATCTGATCGGCTGAAAGGTATAAATGTTGAGATCATGGATTCCATATTCTGATCAGGTTTTTGAAGATTCATGATTTTATTAGGTCTATATGATGTGATCAAGAATGGGTTTTTTGAAAAATATGTCTGGATTAATAAAAGACTAATATAATTTTATAATCTTTATTTTATTAGGTAAGGAGATTTTATTATGAGCAAAGAAAGGAGATTGTTACTTTATATCTTTTTAATATCAGTCTTTGCCTTGGTATTGGTCATCGCGCCAGGTGCACAGGCTCAGAATTGGGCGCTCATGCCTCCATATAATGTGCTCTGGCCACTGTGGTCTCCGCCCCTGGTTACCGATTTCAATTGGGATCCTCTTGTGCTTCGAGGTACTACACCCATTGTCACCGAACTTACCAGGAACACCATACTTCCGGTACAGCCGTCAATTGCCTGGGATCCTGCCTATGATATATGGGCGCTTTATAATACGCCGCCCCTTTTTGGATCAGGGCTGTTGTTTTTTGATAGGGTGTATGGTCTAAATTCCTGGCCTCCAGCCTATCTGCAGGATCCTGTTGCCGGGACGCCAATACCGATTACATATCTCACCACATGGGGGCTTTTGAAGCCGCCCGGATATGCAGGAGGCGGAGAGGCGTATTTTATTTCCCTGGCAAATTTGATCTATTCCATGACTTACGGCTTATCAGGACCGGAATTTCTCAACCTTTTGACAGCGGCTGATTTATGGGGTTTGCCGCCCATATCCCCGATATAAACAGGAAAGATGCGTGACATGTTGCACAAGTCAACTGCCACCTTAATTTTGCAGCCATTTTAATTTTGAATAATTATGTTCCAGAAACTGGGGTCAGCCTCAACTAAAAAATTAGAATAGCTGTTCATTTAAAAAGGTGGCAGTTGACTTAAAGGAGGTGAGGGGTGTATGATCTAAAACCGTTTACATTGTTTCCCTGGAGTCATTTACAGGGATGTCGATCCAGCTCAGGTATCATATAAAGGGTCTCAAACATCCTCCATCAAACAGCGTCTGAGATACCTATGAACTTTTGTATGTGGTTTGAGTGTTAACAGGCTAAATAGATATACCATAAGGATTTTCTACCAAAAAGGATATGATATGAAATCACTCTTTCTAAAGATAGTCAATGTTCCAATTCCACAGAATATTGGGCATTTTAATCAGGGGAAAATTGATAATTTAGGCAAGCAGCATATTAAGAATATATGTCATCACTTTATTGAGTATTCGTGTGTCCTTGTGTGTCGCTTTTTCTGCATGTTTTTTCTTATCGCAGCCTTTTCTATGTCTGCTTCTTTTTTACTATGCGATATAGCCCTGTCTGCCAGTGTCCCGAAACCGAATATCCTTTTTGTCACTTTTGATACAACGCGTGCAGACCATATAGGCTGCTATGGATACAAGGATATAAAGACCCCGAATATCGATCGCCTTGCAAAGGAGGGGTGCCTTTTTGAGATGGCATTCACACCTGTCCCTCTCACCTTTCCTTCCCATGCATCTATGTTTACAGGCCTTTATCCCCCAGCACACGGTATAAGGAATAATGCCACCTATGAGCTTTCGGATTCCATAGTGACACTTCCGGAGATGCTTAAAGAACGGGGTTATAAGACGGCCGCCTTTGTCTCGGCATATGTTTTGGACAGGCGCTTCGGACTGGATCAGGGATTCGATGTCTATGACGATGACCTTGTGACCAATAACGAACCAATGCTCAGTCAAAAGGAAAGACGAGCCGAGACAGTGACAAAGGCCGCCATAAAATGGCTGGAGGCAAATGGAAAGGATAGGTTCTTCCTCTGGGTTCATTATTTTGATCCGCACGATGCCTGGTCGCCTCCTCCCCCTTTTTCAGAAAAGTATGCAAAAAACCCTTATGATGGCGAGATAGCATATGCGGATCAATGGCTTGGAAGATTGATCGAGAAGATATCGGCGCTTGGCTCTTTGGATGACACAATTATATGTCTGGTTGGTGATCATGGAGAGGGCCTCGGTGATCATTATGAGAGGACCCATGGTGTATTTATATATGATTATGCCATAAGGGTGCCTTTTATTATAAGCGGCCCTAAGAATTTGCCGAAGTCCAGGCGTGTGCCATACCTTGTCAGGTTGATAGATATACCGCCGACAATTTTGGATATCCTCTCTTTGAAGATCCCCGAAAATATGCAGGGGGTCTCCTTATTGCCTTTGATTGCAGGCAAAAAAGATGATCCGGGTCTTGTCCTTTACTGCGAGACTATATATCCGAAATCATGCCACAACTGGAGCCCTCTGGAAGGATTGAGAACACAGAAATGGAAATATATAAATGCCCCCATCAAGGAGTTGTACCGTATGGATAAGGATCCCAGGGAGGAGCGGAATCTTTATAAAAAGGAGAGGGATCAGTCTGCAAGGATGGAGGAGAGGTTTGCAGCTTTAAAGCGGGAGATCGCCTGTGATAAACCGGTTTCATCACAGATAACAATGGATGAGGAGACAAGGGAAAAAATGAAGAGCCTGGGCTATGTCTGGGCCCCTGAAAGCGTTGAAAAGGAAGGGACATATCCTGATCCCAAGGAGATGATAAAGGTTTTGGAATATACGGACAAGGCGCTTGCCTTTTTTGAAGATAATAAGTATGAGGAGGCCATACCCCTTTTTGAGAAGGTGCTGAAGCTCAATCCTGGCGACACCGAGGCGTATATTGCCCTTGGGCAGATATACGATGTCTTGGGGGACAATGAAAAATCCATCAAGGCCCTTGAAAAGGCATTAACCCTTGAGCCCGATAACCTTCGGATATATATCCAGCTTGGTGTGAGCTATATGAAGGCCGGAAAATATAATGAAGGGCTGGATGTATTCAAAAAGGCTCTTGACTTTAATCCAAGGTGCAAGGAGGCGCACTTCAATACCGGCCTTTATCATTTCCAACAGCAGGAATGGCCAAAGGCCAAAGACTCTTTCATTAAAACACTGAAACTGGATCCAGGGGATGCGGCTGCGCACAATTATCTGTCTGTGGTTTATCAGAGGGAAGGGGATCTCGCAAATGCGATGTCCGAGGCGGAAGCTGTTTTGGAGAAAGACCCTGAAAATATAACCGCCCTTTTGAATCTGGGCTCCATTTATCATGCCACCAATAAAATCAAGGAGGCCCAGGATGCGCTGGAGAAAGCCGTAAAGATAAAACCCGATTTTGGCAAGGCCCATTATTTCCTTGGCCTCGTCTATTTTCAGCAAAACAGGCTTCAGGATGCCATCGGCTCTTTTAATAAGGCCATCCAGTATGATTCGGACCGGGCTGAGGCGCATTTTAATCTGGGCTATATATATATGGAAAAGAAGGAACTGCAAAAGGCCGTTGAGGAGTTTAAGGCCGCTTTGGATGTCAGGCCTGATTTTACACAAGCAAGACAGATGCTCCAGAGCCTCGAGCCCTTTGTTAACAGAGGCGATAAAAATCGATAATGTTACAAAGACATTGGCCTTTGGCTATGATTTCAAAGGCCACAATCCAAGTTTTTTAAATGGTTTTTAAATGCTTATTTACTTTATTCATTCGTGAGACGGGGCATATGCCTTTCGGTTTAGGGTTCCTTCGTAACAGCCTGTAAGGCTCGCTCCACAGGATCTTCGCCAACAGGCTGTAACTTGTGCACATGCACCTCAAGGCATATGTCCCGTCTTCCTAAAATAGCCGAGTGCATTAAAAAGTCATTTTTAAGATTTAACCAATTTACCTAAAGTAGCCCATTTTTGAATAAAAGCGGCCATAATGAGAATTGCTGGTATAGAATATATAGATTTTCAGAAATTAAAATACACAATCTTTGCTCTCTAACC
>JAFGSM010000140.1 GCA_016934595.1 bacterium
GTATTCATTATTATAAAAATTTATAAATTGGGTGGTACACTTTTATTTCCCCCAAAATGGTACACTTTTATTTCCCTATTGACAACTTTGTCTCGATAATAGATTCTATTTTCATGCTTCGTGGCGGCCCAAAGGGCCATGTGCGTTTGTCTCGAAAATAAACCTCGTTGTTTATTTTCATGCTTCGTGGCGACACTAAGTGGAATGAGGGTTTGTCTAGAAAATAGATTCCTGTTTTGATGCTTCGTGGCGGTTTGAAAGGCCATGAGGGTTTATTCCGAAAATAGCTTCTATTTTCATGATTTGTGGTGGCACGGAGGGCCATGAGCGTTTACCATGAAAATGCATTTTCATCCTCGGGGGTTAGCCAATACATGTTTGCCATGAGCGTTTAATATATGAAACCTAAATGTTCAGATTATGGCTGTGCAAAGCTACATCAGGCAAATAGCCAGGGAAAAGATTCATAATCTTACCTTGGCAGGTCTTCCTTCTTCACTAAAAAACCGGATAGATATTATAATCTTTTGTAACTGCTCAATATGCTATGGGAAATCAGGGTTCTATATGGCAGTGAATTACTATTTCCAACATATTGAGCAGTTACAACAATCTTCTTTTCTCAATCGATTCCTACTATCTTAAACTCTACGCCTTCTGTATATGATTCATCATGGCAATTCAGACATGAAATCTCATTGGCTTTATGGGCGTCTATATGACACTCCTCGCATTTAACCTCGTATTCGGTATGAATTTCATAAAGGTTTTCGACCTTTCCTTTTATCAGAGGGTGAGCAGGATGGCAGGAATCGCAGTTTTTATAGCGTATATCCGTGTCGGAATGACAAAGAAAACACGTATCCTTCATGTCGGGCATAAATTTTTGTTGCTTGCCATGTGCGACATTTTTGTGACAAGGCATACATTTGTAACGGGTGCCTATTTTTTCATTTATCTCTATATGCATCCTGTGGTTTAGTTTTACGGTCTCGGCCGGGTCGGCGGTGCGGTCAAATTCATCAAGCTGCTCCATAGTGTGGCAGCCTTCCCTGAGACAGATCACAGGCAACGTTGCCTCTACATGATGGTAGCCTGCAAGGTGGAACAACAATGAAAAGACGCCGTTTGCCTTTGCCTTAAGAAAATTTAAAAAGCCCGGCTTTATATGACATTTCATACAATCTTTCATATTTCTGGTGGACTCAGGACCATGATTGCAAAGGGTCCATGTATCAAAGTATTCGTTCATTTCATGACACCGGTTGCAGAACCACGGGGTACAGGTAACCTCGATACCGGCCACAGCGACGACTGCAATGACTACAAGGATTGCCACTACCAGTAAGACCTTTCTAAACATGCTGGATTTTTTATCGCTTGACACCATTTACCTCCTTTTACAAGTATGTTAAAAAGTTTACATATATTTGAAAAATAAGAATAAAATGACAAACTGCCCTTTAATCGGTACGGTAAATCATTATATCCATACTTATCGTTTTTGTAAAGATGGAAATGAGATTAATTTGACTAAAATTTTTTTGAAATTTTTCATGATTTTAGGGGCGTTTCATTTTCAAATGTCCGGCATTTGATATCCAAATGGTTGCCCGTTCCATCTTTGATCCGGATAAAATTGTCTGTTAATAGGGGATCGGGGGTAAGTTGAATCTGTAAACGTGGATAGATGGACCCGAATCTTAGCAGGTTTTCGCCTTTTTGCCCCTTAAGTATGGAAAACAGCCTGGGAGACGAACTGATAAATAAATGGCGCTTTATCCCTAATGAAGCCGAAAGCCTTTTTATGCCTTTATTGACCAGATCAAATACAATGGCGGATTCCACTAGTTCACCAAACGCTGGGTGAAAAGGGCCTGCGCAGACAGACCCTTTTTCCCTCAAAGATGGGCTTGGCTGCAGTCCGCACCTAATTACACGGATACCTGAATCCCTCAACAGCCTTGTGCCTTCGCTGCATAAATGAACTGCGTCTTCCATTGATAAGGGTTTATAGGAGCCATCCGCGTAAAGTTTTTCCAGTTTTGTCCCTTTTATTACAACGGTAGGATATAGGCGGACAAAGTCCGGCTTTAATTTGATCGCCTGTCGTATAGTATGATTAAAAGATATATGGTCTTCGCCAGGCAATCCTGGCATAAGCTGCATGCCCGTAATGAAGCCTTCGGATTTAAGGACATTCATTGCCCGAATACTTTCTTCAGGCGTATGCCCCCGGCCAGACAGTCTAAGGACTTCAGTGTCCATGGATTGTACGCCCAATTCTACCGTTTCCACCATATTCTCCTTTAATAGTTGTATGTCCTTATAATCACAATAATCAGGCCTTGTAGAAAGGCGTATCCCGTTTAAATATCCCTTTTTTAGAGCATAACAGGCAGGCTCAAGCAGTGACCTTTGCATATCATGAGAAAGGGCAGTGAAACTGCCTCCATAGAAAGCCACTTCTTTGCGAATATCCCCGCCACAGGCATCCGTTTGACTTGTTGCGAATACTTCGATTTTCGAGGTGATCTCTTCTACAGATACCCTGGAATCCGAACCCGTGATCGTTTTTTGATCGCAGAAGACACACTGGTGAGGACAGCCCTGATGAGGGATAAATATTGGCAGAATCTTATATCTCATTTTAATAAATATTATCAAAAGGGTGGATGCATATCAATATACATCAGCAATTCTCATTATGGCATTTTACGCCCAATTTTACAGTAATATATAATAATTTATTATCTAAACATACAATATACAACACATAAATTTGCCATAATGAGAATTGCTGAATATACCGTATTTAGCTCATCCGGCTTTTGCCATCCTGCCAGAATCCTTGCAGGATGGCAAAAAAGAGGCATCATATTTAAATCGAAATATTTCAATAAGATATAGAGACAAAATAGCTATTTGCCGTTTTTCGCCTGCCATTATCGTATCTGCTACATGCAAAACCAGAATTGTGTTGTAAACCTGTCTAAGTATATAAAAAATAATATATTTTAACCAGTTCCGATGTTCATGAATTAAATGGCACAACCCTTGCCCTATCGATTTAGTAGAAAGAGATAAGAGAGATTCATCTTAATAAAGGAGGGCCATTATGGGATTTGATTCTTGAGCAGCGGAAGGGAATTAATCTTTAAAATTTTTTAAATTTATCGCATAGGGATTTTCATTTTTTCCATGCGGGTTTTCGGGCATGTTTAATAAAGTCCGCCCAAAGGGCGCTGATTTAAGCAAAAGGAGAAAGGTGATGAAAAACAAACGTATTGCCAATATAATTTTAATCCTTTTTTTGATTTTGGGCCTTGCATTTCCTGTTTTTGCAGAGGATGCCGCTGTCGCCACTGTGAACCACGCCAGTACGTCAGGAATCGATACCCTGTGGGTGCTTATAGCCGCCTTCATGGTATTTCTCATGCAGGCCGGATTCGGGATGCTTGAGGCAGGATTGATTAGAACCAAGAATACCTGCAATGTCTTAATGAACAATTTCTTGGATTTTTGCATGGCCTCTACCGCCTTCTTTATTTTCGGGTACGCCATAATGTTTGGAAAAGGCAATGGGTTTATGGGGCTATCCGGGTGGGGGCTTGTGAATGTGACCCATGAAGGAAGTATTCCACTGGAGGCCGCATGGTTATTTCATGCCGTATTTTGCGGAGCTGCTGCGACTATCGTGGCCGGTGGAATTGCTGAAAGAATGAAATTCAAGGCCTATTTGATGTATTCCTTTCTTGTTTCAGCCACTGTTTATCCGATTGTCGGGCACTGGGTGTGGGGTGGCGGCTGGCTTGCAAAACTGGGTTTTTCTGATTTTGCAGGATCAACGGTTGTCCATGCGGTTGGCGGCACAGCGGCCCTTGTTGGAACCATAATGGTAGGGCCGAGGATTGGGAAATTCAATAAGGATGGAACGGCGAATGCAATCGAAGGGCATTCTATGGCACTGGCTTCGTTGGGCACTTTAATCTTGTGGTTTTGCTGGTTTGGATTTAATCCCGGCTCAACATTGAGCGTTGGAGATGGAAGCTTTATGTCTAAAGTGGCCGTTAACACGAATCTGGCTGCTGCTGTTGGCGCTCTTACCGCTGTTTTTTTCGCGTGGTATCTTTTCGGAAAACCAGATCTTACGATGTCAATGAACGGCGCGCTTGCAGGTCTGGTAGCCATAACAGCGCCATGTGCTTATGTCGTCCCGTATGAGGCCATGATTATTGGATTTGTTAGCGGTATTATCGTTGTTTTAGGAACCATATTCCTTGACAGGATTCATGTTGATGATCCGGTGGGCGCTGTGCCCGTGCATTGTATGAATGGCATCTGGGGAACCATAGCCGTAGGTTTATTCGGACGCGAAGGTCTAGGCGGCCTGGCCGGTAACGGATTGATGCACGGCGGCGGATTCAAGTTGCTTGGGGTTCAAATGCTTGGGACCTTCACAGCGGTCATTTTTGTGGTTGTGGCCATGACGATTATTTTCAAGATGATCGATATGATTGTAGGGCTTAGAGTCTCAAGGGATGAGGAACTGAAGGGGCTAGATTTGAGTCAACACGGAATGGAGGCCTATTCAGGTTTTCAGGTATTCATAAACCGATAGCGAAAAACAAGGAGAAAGACCATGAAACTTATCATTGCTTACATCCAGCCGCATAAACTAAATGATGTTAAACAGTCATTGTATGCGGCCGAGATACATAAAATGTCGGTCACCAACGCGCTGGGCTGCGGCCAGCAAAAGGGTTATAAAGAAACCTACCGCGGCGTGGTTTTGGAAGTTAACCTGCTGAAGAAGGTACGGCTTGAGATTGCCGTAAATGATGATTTTGTTCAGCCTACAGTAGATGCCATAATTAAGGGCGCAAGGACAGGGGATATAGGTGATGGAAAGATATTTATATTAGATCTTGCTGAGTGCATACGAATCCGAACCGGTGAAAAAGGAAAGACAGCAATCGGATGACGGAGGGACAATATTCCGGCAAAAGCCGGAATATTGTCCCTTTATTTTTTAGTCCGCTTGCATATATTGTATAATTTGTAATATATTGTAATAGCTATAGAAACAGTTACGGGCTAATTCAGTCGCATAGGGATTTTCATTTTTTCTATGCGGATTTTCAGCCAGGTTTAATAAAGTCTGCCTAACGGGCGCTTTTTTTATACATTTATAAATTTTGATGGCCTCGTAAAAAGTAATTTTAATGATGAAAAAGCAAGATTATATCGCTAAAATATATACCAAATTTATAATATCAAACTTATTTTTAAGAACATTTCAGACTTTTTACGAGGCCATCAATTTTGAGCGGAAGGTATATGTCTTGAAAAAACAATATCGTCTGGAAAGGGCTGAGATGGGGAAAGTTCTATGAAGACCGGTTCTATGAAGATCGCCATGATTTCTCCATCCCCTTGCAGCATCACTCCCATGATCTATGGCCTCAGGGAGAGTGTTGTCTCTCTTTTAACCGAAGGGCTTGCGGGCCGTGGAATAGATGTCGCCTTGTTCCCCTGCGGTGATTCTCAAAACAGGGGCAAAGTCGTGAACCAAGGTACTGAAAGTACTAATAATTACAAGTATAAGGGGCATAAGGAAGAACTTGAGGGGATGTCCAGGATACCGGAATCCCTAAACATATCCGGGGCCTTTGAGAAAGGTGCACAGTTTGATCTGATCCACAACCATTTGGATTGTCTTCCTCTGACCTATATGGGCATGACTAATACACCTGTTTTGACAACCATTTACGGGTTTTCATCCCCTGACGTCCTGCCGGTTTATAAAAAATACAACAAGAGGGCCTTTTACATTGCCACCAGCGATGCAGACAGAAATTCTGATCTGGATTATATCGCTACCATTTACTGCGGAATCGACCTGCGGCGTTTCAAATTCCGTTCTGATCATGGCGAATACCTTCTATTTTTAGACAGCATCCTCCCTGAAAATGGGGCAGGGGAATGCATCGATATAGCAAGGCAAACAGGGATGAAGCTCATTATCTCAGGCGCTATTCAGGACAGGGATTACTTTGATTCTCAGGTTCTGCCCAATCTGGACGGCAACCGAATCATCTATCTGGAAAGTATCCAGAGGGAAATGCGTGATGAACTTTTAGGCGGAGCATATGCCCTTCTTCATTTCAGTTTCAATAAGGAGTGCGGATTTTCAGCATCCGAGGCTATGGCCTGCGGAACCCCTGTTATTGCTTTAGCGAGGGGCAGTATGCCTGAGATTATCTCTGACGGGATTTCAGGCTTTCTGGTGTGCAGTCCTGATGAGATGGCAGGGGCGGTTGCAAGGGTAAATCAAATCGACCGGGTTAAATGCCGCAGATGGGTGGAGGAAAGATTCAGCGCTGACCGTATGGTGAATGACTATATCAGGGTTTATGAAGGAATAATTCAACAAACGAGGCGCGAGGACCACAGACCCTGGGGTTTTTATGAAATCCTTTCGGACGCTCAGGATCACAAGGTCAAGAGAATCACTGTCTATCCCGGACAAAGGTTGAGTTATCAGCACCATTTCCGGCGGTCCGAGCACTGGTATGTTATAAGCGGCAAAGCAGTGGCAACCAAAAACGGCAAGAATATTGAGATGACATCCGGCCAGGCGCTGGATGTGCCGGTAGGGACATGGCACCGCATAAGCAATGCTGGTCAGGAAAACATGGTATTTATCGAGGTTCAAACAGGTGATTATTTCGGCGAGGACGATATAGAAAGATTGGAGGATGATTATGGAAGGGCCTAACCAATTATTTTTAGGCCGATCGTAATAGTTCACCACGGAGAGCCGAAGACATTGGGGCGCTGAGTAACAACTTTAGCAAGAGGCTTAGGAAAAGAAAAAACTCTATATGAGTCCTAAAGGGAACTCCGTGTTCTTACTGCCTCCGTGGTAAGCTGAACTATTACAGCCGATCTAATAAATTGTTCCAAACCCATAGTCTGGTATAGCAACTCCATAATAAGCAATAATACTCCCAATATTCGTTGGTGGAAGGGGCCTGGTTGTTGTCACGCCTATCCCGTATAAGACAATATTCGCGGGTGGTGACGGAGTGATCGATATGCCATAAAGAGGTTGAGGGCTTGGAAAAACTCCATACAGCAAACGGAAGTCTGGCACCGTTGGCCTGGTGTAGCCCCAGGGTCCCTGGGATGTTCCGCCAAAAAACCCTCCAAACAATCCGCTGAAAAAGTTGCCAAATCCCCATGAACCATATGGATTGTAATTGCCGAAAGGATTTGTCCATCCGTTATAACCTGTGCCTCCGAAAAGTCCTCCGCCGTACCATGGGAAATAGCCGCCTGAGCCTGGGGTGGATGGCAGATTTATAGCGTATAAAAGATTAGGCGGAGTGGCGACAGGATTATAACCGATGTTTCCCCAGCCTGGATCGGGCACCTGAACCGAATAGATGGCTATGGGTGTGTTCTCTCCAAAAGTGTTTCCCCCGAATGCCGGAAGCAATGACTGAGTGCTCTGTCTTTTTTCCAGCCTTTCAAAAAAAATGTGTGACATGGTGATCTCCCCCTTTTTGTTTTAAATCCTGATGGTCTCGTAAAAAGTCGCCAAACCCGTCACTCTTGCGAAAGCCGGAGCCCAGAACTGCTTGAAAATACTGGATTCCGTGTCAAGCACGGAATGACAAAATAAGGCAAAATCGACTTTTTAAGAGACCATCAAATCCTAAGACATATAAAAATTGAGAAGTGGCCGAAATCGATATTTTAGACCTTTGATTCTTTAATTATATATATGGACGGTAAACCACCATTAAATCTTATTAACCCCATGATCTTGCGATTTCAATGAAGGATGAAAATTGATCAAAACAAAGGGCTTCTGAATAAACTGTATATCCCTGTTAAATCTTATTAGTATGGGATACCAACGGCATACTCCGGAACAGCGACACCATAATATGCTACTATATTACCTGGAGGCGTTACAGATACGCCATATACTGGTTGCGGGTTCGGGAATACCCCGTATAGCAAACGAAAATCAGGGGTTATAGGATTGGTGTAGCCCCAGGGTGATCCGCCAAAGAGGCCTCCGAACAATCCGCCAAAGAAATTCTGAAAGGGGGAGAAAAAGCTTCCAGATCCCCATGAACCCCATGGGTTATAGCTGTTGAATGGGTTTGTCCATGGCGTATAACCGCTCCATCCGAAGAGCCCGCCTCCGGACCAGGGATTATAGTAAGCCCCTCCGAACAATCCGCTGCCAGACCATGGGAAATAGCTGCCTGTGCCTGGATAGGACGGGATATTGATCCCGTATAAAAGCGATGGATAACTTGGGGTATATCCTGTGCTTCCCCATCCTGAATCAGGAAGTTGGGCCGAATAAATGGCTATAACTCCTGTATTGCTGCCGAATGTGGGAAGCAATGACTGAGTGCTCTGCCTTTTTTCCAATTTTTCAAAAAATATATGTGACATAATGATCTACCTTTCCTTTCCTTTTCTTTCGATCCTGTGAAAACAATAAGGATTATTAAAGAATGATCCTGTGAAGCAATAGGCTGTGGATTTGCAGCCTCCACGGCATATATGACCATATTCGCATCCTTTGCAGTCCCCTTCAAGCAAGTCTGCTTTAAAATCACGGTTATAGGAAAAGCCCCCAGGCTTTTCCCATATTTCCTTCAATGACTGCTTGCGGACATTTCCTTCTATGAATTCGGGCAATGACGGCATGGAGAGGCAACCCTTGATATCCCCGTTGGCATCGATACCCATTGCCTGGATACCCGCATAACATCCGGTCCAAAAAGGGAGCCTGGCGGTGGGAGATGACCGGAATACCTCCTCATTTTGCCCGAAATACCCAATATTGTCAGCGATATCAAGGCGCAGGCGGCCATCCTGTTTAACCCTGAGAATAAACTGCTCAAGTTCGGGAAGCTCTTCGGGCTGGATTATATAATCGCTGTGTTCGCATAGCCTCCCCCTGGGAACCCCGATCTGTATTTGCCATATCTCCGCCTGCTGACGGAGGATAATCCCATAGAGCTCATCCAGTTCCTTCAGATTGTCCTTGCATATAGTTGTGACCACTGCTGAAGAGACGCGATTTTGCCTGAGAAGCGAAAGCCCGTCCAGAACCCTCTGATAGCATCCGGGTTTTCTGCGGATCTTTTCATGAGTTTCCTTTAGACCGTCAAGGCTTATGGCCACGTTGCTAAGCTTTGCCTTCTTTATCCTGTCCACCAGCGCCTGATCCATCAAATATCCATTGGTGATTGCATTCACCTTGGTTCCATATTCATTGAGACACAGGGCAAGGTCATCCCAGTCCTCTCTGATAAAAGGCTCTCCTCCAAGGAGGGTCAGCAGTTCACAGCCCATTTCCCCGAGCTGGCGGCAAAGATCAAGCGCCTCTTCGTGGTTTAACTCCTCTCCGCGTGCATGGCCTGCAGTCGATCCGCAATGCGCGCAATTCATGTTGCATCTTAAGGTAAGCTCCCAGACCACATTCTTGGGATAGAATCTGATCTGTTCCATAAAATATCCGGGCTTTTCTTTAAGGAGTTTGAGTATATAACGGGGCATCAATAATCTCCCTGCAAACGTTCTTTTTTATCAATTAATGATGCAAGATTATCTTGCCAAATATGTCTTAAGGCACCATTTGCTCAAAGAAAATCCTTTTTCTGTGTTAAGGATTTTAAAGGTGATGCCGGCGCCGACCCTTATTATCTATATTACCTTGTTTAATATATTATTGCAAAAGTCATTCCATTTTGCAGTCCGTCCGAAGCGCACTTAGATGCGGAGAAATTTTTATTTTTGATAGGAGGCTGTCCGAGAACTCATTTTGGGCATAAAAAATCAATCGTATATTACAATATTGATCCTTAAATTACAGTATAATCTGTATTTTTTTATTGAATTTATA
>JAFGSM010000141.1 GCA_016934595.1 bacterium
GGTGGTACACTTTTATTTCCCCCAAAATGGTACACTTTTATTTCCCTATTGACAGATTCTTGATCCTGCTTGAATTTTGAAATTTCTATAATACTAAAAATCTTAAATTCATAATATTTATAATAATAGATATATAGCCTCTTTTTGTTCTTTCTTCTGGCCTTGTTATGAAACTATCTATGGCAGATTGTTTAAAATCTGTTTCTTTTATTGAGTGACCATTTTGGAATAAATACTATGTTTGGTGACACTTCATTGTGTATATGATGCCCTTTTTTAACTTTAACGCGATCTTTGCCTTAAAAGCCGCTTTGCACTTCTTCCACTGTAAGTATTGAATCCCCCCTGAATTATGATATGATTTTGATATCAAAATGCTTATAATATGGAAATGTACATGCTATTAAAATCTGGGAGAAATCATAATGCTTAATATAAGCCCTTATTAATAACATTTTGTCGTAGAATGAATACCTTTATATGAAAAATTGACCTAACAATACTTTTTTATTCATTTTCATGGTTTCTTGTGCCCATTAGTTCATAATTGTATATTTTTACTTCGAAATAGATTCTATTTTTGTGATTTGTGGCAGCAGGAATGGTCATGAGAGTTTACCATATAAATACATTTTCATGCCCATGGATGGCTAATGCAAGTTTTATCTTGAAAATAGATTATATTTTAATGATTCGTGGCGCCGCTAAAAGTGGCATGGGCGTTTACCATGAAGGTTTAATCCGATTATGTATGACACCGGTATCAATATAATCGCTGGCATACCTGACCTTAATTTGGTTATTGATGTCATAGGCTATTATGCCCAAGGCAAGGGCAGGGAGTATGTCATTGATAAGGTGTTTGAACAAAACATCTATGCTATCCGAACAAATAAATCACGAGGGAGGTTTCTGCGAGCGATCAATGCCGCATTCCTCAAGTTTCTGAATGCGGATCATAAGACCATAATCTTTGTCCTATTCAGGCAAGAGAAACTCCTCCATATAAAAAGGTTTGCCCTGTATATTCAGTTCGCCGTCAATAATGCGCTTTTTTTTGAACTCAGCAAGAATGTATTTCTCAAGATATATCATTCCGGCAGGTCTTCTATAAATAATACCGACTTGGTATCGTACCTTTATCACATTCGGGAGAAAGATCCTGAGATTCAACAGTGGTCTGATTCTACTGTTAAGAAAGTGGCATCGAAGTATCTGACCTTTCTTAAAAAGATGGATTTTCTCAGAGGCGCTGCAAAAAAGGAATTTACACGTTTCGTGCCTGACGATGTTACCATTGTTTATACTATCTATCTGATCAAGGCATTGGGCCAATCATCATCGAACATCCTCAAAGATCCCTATATACCATTGCTCATGTTGGGCGAAGCGGATCTCATGGAACGTATAAAGAAAATCTCCCTTAAGGATTATTTTTCCGTATCAACGGTTGGGCATGATATGAATATTGATTTGAAATACCCATTCGGGGAAATAGCCGATGTCATCGCAAAAGAATATAGACCAGAAGCTTACTGATCTGAGGATCATCCTAAAAAACAGGGACAAACAGTCCATAAAAATGGATGCCCATGGCGGTTTTTCAATACTTTTTGTCTATCCCCCAGAGCAAGAAAGCATATATTTAAAACGGATAACGGAAGAATACCCCGAGGCCTTTTTTATTGATATCTCAAGGGTTTTTGTTACATTTATCGATTCCATTGGAGTAAATGAGTTTTTGGAGATATACAAGGAATACTCAAGCGAGCCACAGAGGCTTTTTAAAGCGGACATGAGCGATAATGATTTTTTCCGGGAGATTTTAAAGGAGATTGAAAAGGCGGGCAAAGAGGGCAAGCTCCCGGTGCTCATCCGCACAGGCGCCCTTTATGGAACAGGGATCGAGAACATCAATATCATGGACTCTCAAATCGTTCATGATCTTCCCCTGCCCCTTATTATCATGTACCCTGGATCCATCAGCGCGGACAACAGGCTCATGTTCTTAAATTTTAAACTTGCATCCGATTACCGGGCGATCGTTATTTGTTAAAGGATCCCTCAGATGAGGAGCCGTATATGGATAAAATCAAAGATATTCTCGTATTAGACCTTGCAGAGGACATAAAAGACGTCATCGATCTGGAGGACAGATCAGATGAAGGGCTTCAGTACGAGATAGAAAACTACATAGTCACAAACACAATAGCCAAGTATCTCGACCACTTCATAGCCCTCTATCAAAGCAATATCAAAGAGACGGGTGTCTGGCTTTCGGGGTTCTATGGTTCCGGGAAATCCTATTTTGGAAAGATGCTCGGGTATCTCCTCGAAAACAGGATGGTAAAGGGCACACAGTTTCAAGACCGTTTTATTCAGAGGCTTGCAGGAGTTTCCAACCAAAGCCTACTGGAAAACGCCATAAGAAGGCTTACCGTGTTTGGCACAAAGGTCGTATTCCTCGACATAGCAAAACAGAACACAAAGAATGGCCTCTCATGGACCCTCTTCAGGAATTTTTTGCGCACCCTGGGATTTCTGGATGATGTGTTTGGGTATATGGAATATTGCGAGTTTCTCAAGGGAGGGTATAGTCAGTTTTTGGCGGATGTAGAAAGGATCGAGTGCAGGAATTGGTATGATCTCCGGAAAAATCCCATCCAGGTTCCTCAAATCGTCCGCCGTGTATTGACGGATACACGCTATACCCCGGAGGAATATAATGAGACAAAGGCATATCTGGACGATCGAATCACCTCTTATGATGCAGCCAAATTCGGAGAGGAGCTATCCCATTATCTGGAAAAACATCCAACAGAGAGGATTGTCTTTGTCATCGATGAGGTGAGCGAGGCCGTAGGTCAGAAAAAGATCGATCTCCTGGAACTGGAAGGTGTCAGCGAGGCCCTCTCTCAGATCCCGAATGGAAAGGTCTGGACCATTGCCATTGCCCAGGAAAAACTGGATGACGTGATCCATAATGCGAATCTCACATTCAATGAACTCAATAAGGTTACCGACCGCTTTAAGACCAAGATCCATCTCTCCTCAGAGGAGGTTGATACGGTTATTCGGAAACGCATGCTGCTCAAAAAGGCTGAAGCCATTGGGAAATTAAGCCAATTTTATTCCGCAAACAACGGCCTCATTATTGACACAACAAGCCTCAATGCCAAATTTCCCACAAAAACCGAAAATCAGGAGGACTTTGTCACCTATTACCCCTTCCATAAATACCATTTCGATCTCTTACAGAATTTCCTGTTTTCCGTCCATCAAAAGGCAAAGACAGGGGGCACTGAGCGCGGGATGATCATTGCCACCCATATTGTCCTAAAGAACACAAAAGAGAAGGAGCTGTTTGCCTTTGTCACTGCTGATAATCTCGTGGACGGCGGCAAAAAGGTAGTCGATGGCGAGCTTGAAAGAAAGTTTGCGCGGGCCGACGGGATATTGAAGGAGAAGGGGTCATCAATTGAAGGACAAAGGCTCCTCAAGACCATCTATTTTCTCAATGAATCCGCAAGCATCCCTGCCAGCAGCGAGAGCATAACCAAGCTGTATCTGATTGATCCTGGTCAATACTACGCTACTAAACCAGATATAGAAGAGGCCCTTTTTGCCTTGTGTGAGGCCAATCTCCTATTGGAAAAGAACAATGTCTACAAAATAGCCTCAGACCTTGAGCAGAGGCTTATTGACGAGATGAAAAAGATCACAGTGGAGTTCCATCAAAAAAAGCGAAACTTTATTGAATTTCTCAAAAAGCAGGGCTTTATCCCGGACATATCAAAATGCACCTTTGAGGGCACTCCCTACAATTTCTCACTTATAAGCGACCAGGGGGAAGAACTTATCTATTCGCCGAACAAGCATATCAAGATACAGGTCATCGCACCCTTTACCGTGGAGCTTGAAAACCGGGATGGATTTATAGAAAAGAAGAAATTCGAGACACAGGCCAATACGGATACGGCCACCCTCATCCCATCGATGGCCGATTTTCTTGAGGTCAATAAGCTCATAGAGGAGGTGTATCGCTATGGGCAGCTTGAGGACAGGTACAGAAATGACAATGATGATAAGATACGGGGCATCATCAAGGACTTTTCCGGCAATAAAGCCAACAGGATAACCCAGATCACCACCCTTATCGAAAAGGCGTATAAGACCGGGACCCTTGTCTACCATTTTGAGGAACACAACCTGAAAGAAGGCGCTTTTTCAAAGGACGTTCGCTCTGTTCAGGAGAAGATCATCAACAATACCTATCATGAACGTCTCCCCATGCAACTGTCTGAAGATATCGGGGTGAAGATCCTCAAAGAGCACACCCCATCGCGTCTCCATTCCTATTTTACGGGAAAGGAATTTGAGTTCTTTGACAGTGACGGGAATTTTGTCGGGGAAAGGCTGAGGGTCGTGGAAAGGGTGGTTTCCCAGATATCCACTATCCTTGTTGACGGTGAGGAGCTGGAAAGCCGTTTTAAGGCGCCGCCCTTTAACTATTCCTATGGAACGATCCTCACCGTGCTTGCTGTGTTGATGAGGGCAGGGAGGCTCTGCGTGAAGTATAATGGGAGGACCATATATAATTACAGGGATGAAGGGATTCTCGATCCCTTCAGCAAATCGCGCGAGTTCAAAAAGGCATCCTTCAAGGCAATCACCTCATGCCTCACTCTGTCACAAAAGCGGGAGATCGTTGATCACCTTAAAGAGATCAAGGCGGGTTCCTTCCTCAAAAGGGATTTTGGATACAGCACCAATGACATCGAGCTTGTAAGCATAATCGGTGGGCTTTCGGGCCTTTTCCTGCAAAGGATCGAGGAGAGAAGAAGGATGATCCCCGAGTTCGATACCTATTTCCTGGAGGCCCATGCCGATTGTGAAACCCTTAAACCCTATGGCGTAACAATAACCGATTCCAATTACAAGGCAAAGGCAGAGGAGTTTCTGGCCGGATACCGTCAATTCCAAAACGCCGTAAATGCGCTTCACACCATTTTTGAATTCATAGACAAAAAACTCTCCACTATAAAACGGTATCATGGATTCGTCACCAGTATATCAACGGAAATGGGAAAGCTGGACATATCGCGCCAAGAAACCCCCATCTTTGTTATCCAGAATAGCTTTAATGAGAAATTCAGCGAATCCGTAGTCCGGAATTATCATGACCTTGAGGCCCTCTTTCAGAGGATAAAGGACGAGTATTATAAGATCATGGAGGTTGAACACGGCAATATGAGCCAAAAATTTCGGGGGCTCAAGGAATCGGCGGAGAAAATCAAAAAAGAGGCAATAGATGCCTCGGACTCCCTTAATAAGGGGCTCATAACAGAGGTGGAGGAGATCATACACTATGCCCAGAAACACATCTGTGATACTCTGAAAATTGGTTATGAGACCAGTTGTCAATCCTGCCATTTCTCTCTCAATGAGATCATAACGGCCAACCAGACCATCATGCTCAAGGAGACTCTCCTTGAGAGAATCAGGATAAAGATAAAATACCCCGAGCAGGTAAAGGAAGGGCGAAAGCCTTCACCCAAAAGGGTTACCATTAAGTCTGAAAGAGGGGAGTACACCGTTTCCAGGTATAAGAAGATGCTCAATGAAAAACTCGACCAGATACGACCTTTGGACGAGGAAGACATCATTGTAGTGGAGTAAGAAGTGATGAAGCTAGAGGACTCCGTTGAAATCATACGCAATCTGATATTCAAGGCCCTTGACAAAAGGCTCTCTCAACTTGGCCTTATGCCCACTAAGCAGAATCAGACGGATATGCTCCCCCCTGAATTATATACCGAGCGGAAGGGAATGCAGGATATCCTGGATAATCTTACCAACGAGACAGGGGGATACTCACAGGGCAGGGAAAAGCTGATTGACGAACTCTCCTTTACCCTTTTCAACCGCATCGCCGGCGTGAAGGTCATGGAGGCAGCTGGCCTGATCCCTGAGGTCTTTACCCGCAGGGAATCACAAGGCGGCAAGTCCTTCGGCCACAACCTTTGGCTTGAGAGGAATCCGGAAAAAATGGACTTGAAGCTTTCAGGATTAAGGGAGTATATACGCCATGAATTCAATGAATTGTCCGAGGGCATCAACCTCTATTCCTCCAGGTATCTCTATGACATGCTTCCCGACGTCTTTGACCTAAACGGGATCATAGAGGAATTCAACAAAATAGAGCCGGATGTCTGGAAGTCCGATGATGTCATGGGGTGGATGTATGAGTATTACAACCGAGACAAGAAAAAGGAGTTTAAAGCAAGTAAGGACAAAGTAGAATATAATTGGTTGCCGTTAACTTCTCAATTTTATACTCCCAAATGGGTCGTTGAGTTCATAGTTAATAATTCCCTGGGAAAGCTCTGGATGGAGATGCACCCAGAGAGCAGACTTAAAGAGAGACACGACATAGCAAATGTGCCGGATGCTCCTACGATAGAATCCAAGCCTGTCAAGGATATAAAGGTGTTGGACCCTGCTGCTGGAAGCGGTAATTTCCTCCTCTATGCCTTTGACCTCTTATACGAGATATATCAGGAGGAAGGGTATGAAGAGCCAGAAATCCCTCATCTGATCATTGAAAACAACCTCTTTGGTATTGATCTTGATGACCGGGCCGTACAGATCGCCCAGTTGGGATTGTATATAAAGGCGCTAAAAAGGAATAAGAACATAAGAATATCCCATATGAACGTGGTGTCCACCGATTTCTATCTGCCGGAATTCCATGAAGTCAAGGATTTCTTTCAGGAATTGATCAAGAACAAGTTTGCTGAGGAATTGCTTGAGACCATATGGGCGGATCTGCGAATGGCACACAAGTTCGGGTCCCTCATCAGGATTGAGGAGCGTATCAAATCTGCGGTGAGATTCTTGGAGAATAAAAGGCAGATGGGCCTTTTTGGCATAAAGAAATGGGATGCATGGCAAAGGGATGCATTAGAGAAGATCAAGCAGGCAATCCAAAACTATAGCAGGATAGGAAATGGCAATATACGATTTTTCAAAACAAAGACCCTCGACAGTATAACCTTTGTCGAGATCCTTATTAATAAGTTTGATATTGTGGTTGCAAATCCTCCGTATACGGACTCTGCGGATTATGGTAAGGAATTGAAAACCTTTGTTGAAAATAATTATAAAAAACCGAAGGGTTTTCATACAAACCTATATGCTACCTTTATGAAGAGGGCTTCTGAATTAATTTCTGATAAAGGAAAAACAGGTTTAGTCCATCCACCAACATTCATGTACATCAAGACATTCGAGGATATGAGGGAATTTATTATAAACAATTTTCATATCAATATATTTATAGAATGGGGTTATTTAGGGATGTTTTCCCCAACTTCAAGAGTTGATAGCGCTATTTATATCTTAGAAAATAAATCAATCAAAGGGGAATCTGTTTTTATAAAACTCAACGATCTTTATGAAACCAAAAGAAAGCAAGTTCTTTTTGAAGCTTTTTATAATTATATTGATGGCAAACCTCATAACAGTTTATATTTAATTGATCAAGAAAAATTAAAAATAATTAGATCATTTCCTTTTATATATTGGATTTCAGATGAATTTAGGGGAAAATTTTTAGAAAAGCCGTTAGACGATGTCATAAAAATATGTCAAGGATTGGCAACTTCTAATAACCATCGTTTTTTAAGATATTGGTGGGAAGTTGATATAGATAAAATATCAATAGATTATCAAAAAGATAAAAAAAAGTGGGTGCCTTATGCTAAAGGTGGTCCTTATAATAAATGGTTCGGAAATTTGTGGCTATTGGTTGACTGGGAAAATGATGGTAAAGCAATCAAAAAATTTGAAAGGTCAGTTGTAAGAAATGAGGAAAATTATTTCAAAAAGGGGATCACATATTCAGGAAGTGGCTCTAAAGGGGTTTCATTTAGAATGCTTCCCCCTAATTGTATTTTCGATGTAGGAGGGTCTTGTTTATTTCCAATTAAAGAATATAAAAATATCAATTACTTAATAGCTTTTTTAAATTCAAAAACATCCTTTTACGTCTCTGATTGTTTGAATCCAACTGTAAATACACAAGTAGGTGATTTAAAAAGAATCCCTTTTATTCCTCCAAATGACGATTTGGAAAACAGAGTTACTCTCTTATCTAACAAGAACATAGAAATAAAACAGAAATTATGTGAGTGTTCAATTATTGAAAAGTATTATACCTATAGTCCAATTATAGTGTTTTATAGTAAAAACAATACCAATGACTTAAGGAAGTCAGTAAAAACCTATCTTGATTATGAGAATGAACTAACATCACAAATTTTTCTGAATGAATTTGTCATTGATGAATTAATATTCAAAGTTTATCAACTTACAGAAAAAGACAAAAAGATAATCCTTGATCAACAGGGTATCCCAATCGGCAGCTTTCCCCTTATCAATGGCTACCAATTACTAAATGACGACCTCCAACCCTTTGTAAAAGAATATATTAAGACACTCGATGTCAAAGATCCCCTACCTGAAGAAAAACTAGCCTTAAAGAAAAAAATAGAATCCCTCTATTTTGAGAATCACTCATTAGAAGAGATCAGCAAGGCGACACAGATCAATCCCATAAGCATTGCCCAGATCATAAAAGAAAGCCCTGTTGTGCCTGAAAAAAGGATGAATGAGATTGCTCAGGATTTTCTATTTGATATGGTAAGGGAGGTGCTTCAAGAGGATGATGACGGGATCATTCCCCTTGTTGAGTATGCAGGGAAGACCATCCTCCAGAATAAGCTCTATGATAAACTGATTGAAAAGGGTCTTACAGATGCTCAGATTGCCAATTTTAAAGAGATCCTGGGGCGGGATATCAATCCTTATATTGAGAACCATTTCTTTAAGGACTTGTCAGACAGGCTTAACCTTTTTATGTATCTGCCTAAGACCCCCTTTATCTGGCATCTGTCAAGCGGGGATTTTAGGGGATTTGAGGCATTTATCATTATTTATAAATGGAGCAGGGACAAGTTGTTAAAGCTTCGCGCGATTTATGTGGAGAAAAGGGAGTCTTCTCTAAAAAACCGTCTCATCGACCTTGAGGGGGAAGATTCCATAAAGGCGCAAGGGGAGAAAGAGACTATCCACAGGCAATTAAAGGAGATAGGGGCATTTAAGGCGAAGATCGATGAAATCCTGAAATCTGGCTATAATCCTAATCTGGATGATGGTGTGGGTAAGAATATCGCGCCCTTGCAGGAAAAGGGCGTATTGAAGGCTGAGGTTCTTAAAGAGAAGGAGCTTGAAAAATTCCTCAATGCAGACTGGTAATATATGATTTCTTAAATATCAATGAATGAAGTGTAATAAGACATGTTATCCCAAAAAGAATTCGTGAAATTGATATCAAAGGGTGAAAGCCTTACCGTTGAGTTCAAGGGTGAGGAGAAGAGAAAGATCTCGGATGAAGAGATTATAGAGGCTGTTGTCTGCATGGCAAATGCAGAAGGCGGATATATATTCATAGGTGTGGAGGACGATCATAGGATTACCGGGGCACGGCCAAGGAGGGGGAAACAGCTTGACACCGCTGGTCTTGCACCTATGATTTATAATAGGATAATACCGAGCCTTCGTGTGGAGGCACAGGTAATAGAGCATGAGGATAGAGAGGTTGTAGTCATCGAGGTGCCTCACTCAAAAACCCCGGTGGGCTCGAGCAAGGGGCTTTATAAAAAACGGATCATCGACAGTGACGGAAGGCCTGCCTGTATACCATATACACCCTATGAACATATTTCTGATCTGACTACCAGGGGACAATTGGACTATACTGCACAGCCTCTTACAGATATTGATTCAACTGCCCTTGATCCCCTTGAGATCGAACGCCTATTTTCAAACATAAGAAAACATCGTGGCGATGAGGTCCTTTTGGATATGCCTCAGATGGATGGATTAAAGGCCCTGGGCATATTAAAACCTTTCGGTAAGAAGAAGAATAGATATGTACCTACAATCGGAGGGCTGCTTCTACTGGGGAAGAAAGAGATTCTCAATGAGTTTCTTCCAACCCATGAGATTGCCTTTCAAGTTATTCAGGGCACGGATATCCAGATAAACGAGTTCTTCAAGGAGCCGCTCCTTAAAACCCTTGAAACCATCTGGAATTACTTTAATGCAAGAAATGAGATCAGGTCTCAACAGGTGGGGCTATTCAGAGTGGATATTGCAGATTATGACGAAAAGGCATTCCGTGAGGCCCTCAACAATGCTGTATTACATCGCGACTATTCCAGGCTGGGCACGGTATATATACAATGGCATGAGGACAGGATACAGATAAGCAATCCAGGCGGCTTTATGAGAGGTGTGACCCCTAAGAATATCCTGACAGTTCCTCCCACACCAAGAAATCCCTTGCTTGCGGATATATTTAAGCGGATTGGTTTGGTGGAGCGCTCAGGCAGGGGGGTTGACCTGATCTTCACGGGACAGATAAAAAATGGTCGTATCCCCCCTGACTATTCACAAAGCAATCCGGAAGTGGTTGTCTTGAAAATACCAGGAGGCCCGGCAAAGTTAGAATTCATACAACTATTAATAGAACACGCAAACAGATACCAAAGCCCCCTCCCTTTTGAGTCAATGCTTGCCTTGGATGCTATATATCGATTAGGCCCCCAACCAATGAAGGACCTTTCAAACATACTCCAATCCCAGCCTGAAGAGGTAAGAGAGGTGATTCAAGGCCTTATAGATTATGGTTATGTGGAAAAAAAGGGGGGAGGGAGAGGGATGACATATATATTGAGCCCTGCGCTATACAGGCGGATGGAGAAACCATTTGCCTATGTACGTTCCTATGGATTTGAAGGCCTTCAGCAGGAACAGATGGTCCTTAAGGTTATAGAATCAAATGGAAAGATCACAAGAGGGGAAGTAATGGAATTGTGTAAGATAACAAAGGATCAGGCATATAGGCTTCTCAACAAGCTGAAAAAGGAGGGAAAGATTGTCTCCTTTGGTGTGAGAAGGGCAACCTGGTACGAACCTTCGAAATAAAGGATTCTTTTTTGCGCGCACCGTGCGTAAAAGCGCGCATAAACGTTGTTAACAATTGCTTAACTCTATATTTTACAAGAAATTATGAGTTGGGATTATAAAAATAAAAAACGCATAAATGCGCGCATAAACCATAATTCCGTGCTATGCATGGAGAAGATAGCTAAATTATAAGTTTGTGCAACTAACTGATTATCAATCAGTTATAAGTGTATATAAAAAAGTCTTATCCATTTTTTATGATAAGTAGAATTTGAAAGCTTCCATGTGCTGATTGCTTATAAATCATTATGATTGCTTTTTAACAATTATAGATTTTATAAAAATCAATAAAATTAGAGGATGTCAAGATCACGGTAAATAAAGAACATCCATATGTTCATCCAGCTTTTCCACAGCCAGATGATTCATCTATATCAATTTGGCGATATATGGATTATGAAAAATTTGAGTGGTTGGTGGAGAACAGTCGTTTATTTATGCCACATGTTGATAAACTTGGTGATCCATTTGAGGGGACTACCCCCAATGGTGAATTAGCATGGTGGAATCGTAAGGCGGAGAATGCAGAATCATTTGAGCAGCGCCAAATAATTGAGCACAATCGAAGGATTCTCTCTGACATGGCGAAGCAATTTCGTAATTACTACTACATTAGCTGTTGGAGTATGAATAAGTATGAGAACTATGCTATGTGGAAGTGTTATGCTAAAAGTAATAATGCTGTTGCAGTTAGATCAAATTATGCGGTATTGAGATCGCTTCTGCCAATCTATGTTGAAATGGGAATGGTAAGATATATCGATTATGCTACAGAACGTCTTCCTTCTATGAATCTATTTGAATACATAATGCATAAGGATATTTACTACAGTCACGAAAATGAAATTCGGGCTGTGGCGGCTTCTATTATCGCAAAGGATCAATTGGCTAAGCATTTCAATGAAAATCACTTTGAATTGGAAAAATCTCCAGGATTTTATGTTTATGCGCCATTAATAGATTTGAAGCAACTAATTAAAGGGGTTGTTCTTCATCCAGAAATAGAAGCAGATATTAAAACCAGAGTAATAGATCTATGCTTGGCAAAAGGTCTTAACAGACCAGAATTATCACGTAGAGCTCAAGAGCCAGTATTTTGAATACAAAATATAAATACCTGTAGACCTTTTTCTTGATGATAAAGACTTATTAGTAGCAATGTTGGTGTAGGATGCCTTCTAAACTCTACACTACCGCTGTTTTGCGAAAGGCTAATAAATGAATAAAGAAAAAATTGGTATTCTTCACAGGCATTGGATTTGGGCGGATAAAATAAAGCTGTTATTACAAAAGGAGATATCTGTCGCTGACCTTCATGAATTCAATGAAAAAAATTTTTCAAATTTAATAATAACCCCTTATGGTATCTATATGTTTATTTGGTATGGCCTTCTCTTTGTAGTACTAGAAGGTCTGAAGCAAGAAAAAATTATTATTCCTGATATTGATAATGAGATTGAAGAAATATACGAATCTCTTCGTCTTTTTAGAAATGCAGTATTTCATATTCAAAATCAATATTGATGGCCTCGTAAAAAGTAATTTTAACGATGAAAAATCAAGATTATATCGACAAAATATGTATCAAATTTATAATATTAAACTTA
>JAFGSM010000142.1 GCA_016934595.1 bacterium
AGAATGGTTACAAAAAAGGAACAATAATGTCAATGAATGATTATGTTACAGATACTCACGCACTTTATTGGTATCTTGCAAATGATAATAAACTAGGGAAAAAGGCAAGAAAAATCTTTAGCAAGGCAGCAAAAGGAGAGGTTACAATTTGGATTTCAAGTATTGTTCTAGCTGAATTATATTGGTTGCTGGAAAAACAAAATAAAACAAATCTTTTCTTGGAGTTATTTGAACAGTTAAAAGAAGCTGACCAATTCAATTTTGTTGATTTTACTGCTAATGATGTTCTCCAATTCAAAGGGCTATCGAAAATTGGAGAAATGCATGATCGAATTATCGCTGTAGTAGCAAAAAATCTAGATAGCCCATGCATTACGAAGGATGAAGAAATCATAAAAAGTGATTTAATAGAAATAATATGGTGATTATGGAGATATTCTGCATATTATAACATAAGTAATGGTATGGGTTTAGTTAGGAACGGCTCATATCACTGTAACGTTAGAGTCCTTGGCGAAAACTAGCATAACGATCAAAATTACAATTAGTTAGATTATTTTTCGTAATTTGGCAAGGATGCCATAAGACTGGGTCCTGATCCTGTTCTTATATGCGAGCGTTCTTCATAAAAATGACCTCCCTCACCAATGAAGACTATTTTGAACAAACCAATGCACTCGAACTAGAGCAAGCACTTTAGTTTTTGTCAATAATTTCCTTAAAATATTTGTCAAATATCAAGGGCTGACCCCACTTCGATCCTATTTAATAGTTGACAATTATCAATATTATGATAATATTTTATCAGATTTAGTTAACTATCGTATCGTATAATTAATAATGAGGATAAAATCATGCCTTTAATCAGACCAATATCGGATTTGAGAAACCGTGCTAATGAAATATCGGACCTCTGTCATAGTGAAGATCAGCCAATATTTATAACAAAAAATGGGCAGGGAGATCTGGTAGTGATGAGCCAGGCGCATTATGAACACCTTCTTGGATTGCTCGATCTTTATCAAAAACTTGGAGAGGCTGAGGCATTGGATGCTGCCAACGAAAAAGGGATAGAGCACCATGAAATGATGAGGCGATTGAAATCAAAAATCAAATGAGCAAGTCCTTGAAGATCTTATATTTAAGCACCGCAGAAAGGGACCTGGTAGAAATTTTTGAATATATAAAAAAGGACAATCCCGGTGCTGCCATTTCTCAACTTGAAAGATTTGATAAGGTGATTTCTATGTTGGCTTCAAATCCATTACTTGGAATAATCCCAAAGGATGACAGACTCAAGAGACTCGGATATAGAATACTTGTCATTGATAAATATCTGGTTTTTTATATTGTGAAAGCAGAGGCCATTCAAATACGGCGTGTTATCCATGGGGCAAGGCGATACAGCTTTCTGTTATAAATCAATTTCGAGAGTTGATCCTTTTTAAAGAGATGGCGAACCCTGTTCAATCAACCTGTCTTTGGCTAATGATTATTGCCTATTATATGCCTTTTCATCATTTGTTGAAATTGTACATTTTAATGAAATCGCCCTCTAAGCCATTCGCTTTAAATAGATTTCCAAAGAAAATTCATAGAACATTGGCTTCTTTTAATTTTGATTTAATCCAATCTTTTTTAAATTGGGGTTTTAAGGATTGCACAGCGTCTATAAGATTATTTTGATTACAAAACTCAAAATTGTCCTTAATATACAAAGCTGTAGTTATCACTGAAAGCTCCTGTGCATTATATTTTCCGTATTTTTTAACAACTTCTTCTATACCCTTTTTTTCTTTATCTTTTAAATCATATTCCAAAGGAATATTTTTCGGCTCTATAAAAAATCCCTTTTCACGAATCCAATTTATATTCAATGCACCAATAAGTTTCGCAAAGTTTAATTCACTTGAGGTCTGAGCAGAATAAGGGCCATAATGATATAAGGTATACTCGAAATCAATTACCCCTTTTCTTGCAATAAAATACACCATTTTTTGGATAACGGTTTTTCCTATTTGTTTCTCAGGATATTCATCTGATATCTTTTTAACCAGGTTTGATATCAGTGCTGTATTTTTAAATAAGCTCTTCCCCATTTTGGACCTCCTCCACTATCTTCTTTGCTTTTTCCCTTTCTTCTACCTTTACATATATTCTAAGTTTCCTTGATTCTCCCAGACTTTTAGCTATACTCGAATATTCTGGAAGAGGATTTGCCTTTTTTGCCTTTTCCTATAATCATTATCTCATCTTTTCCAGCTTTATCGCTATTCATCTTATACCATACAGCTTCAGCGTTATCCTCACAATACCATATCCCTTCTGATTCAAATTTAGTCTTGATAGCGTTTAATCCTTCTTCATCTGCTGTTGAAGGGATCTCTGAAAAGGAGCGAATCTCTAAGGAGATAGTCGCCTACACATCTGGCATCATCTACGTGATTGCCCGTGTTAACTTTCTGTTTGACACAGACAATGAATATAATCTTACCCCAGATACAATCTGCAAATTCTTTGGGACAAAGAAAAGCACTGTCTCCAGTAAGGCAACAGAGATCGAGAATGTATGCAAGATAGGAATGGGCCAGGAGGGCTTGTGCAGCCCTCAGATATCGGATTCCCTCTCTTTTGTCCAATTGCCCAATGGGATAGTTCTAAGCAAACGGCAAGCAAAGGAAATGGGGTTGCTCTAAACCAGGAGCTTTGAAATCGATACATCTGACCTCCATGCATGAGTATGAATGAGTACACGGAATTCAGCATGAAGGAGGTAGGTTAGAGTTATAGATTCATAGCTGATTAAAGTCTGCTGAAAAAAAGAGTTCGATCTAAAAGCCGATGATTTTTACTGATTTTCATTTGGTAAACCAAAGCTCTGTATGAAAAATCAAGATTAATATTTTTAGGTTTTTGTCCAAATCCCTAAGACGAAAGCCGAAACAAATAAGGGTTTAAATATCACAATTAATTGAACCATCCCAAAATTTGTAATTTTTGCCGAAGGCCATCAGGATTTGAATGAGTCCCTTAAGATATTCCAGATGCCGGAATTATTCTCCGCTTCGGCAAGGGCCGTCCGGACCCCCTCATCGGTTAATGCCTGGGCAATGCGTGCAAGTATCTGGATTTGAATCTCGTCCATGGCTTTTGGGGTTATGAGAAGAAAGACGAGCCTGGTTAATTTCCCATCAGGGGAGTTCCAGTCAAGTCCTGTCAGCGATCGTCCAAAGGCTATGACCGGCCTGTCCAGGTTTTCCAATCGTGCATGGGGTATGGCCAATCCATGTTCCAGCGCGGTGCTGAAGTCTGCTTCCCGCCTCAAAACCTCATGGTAAATATCATCAGCCTTAAGGACATCCTGCCGGGCTGCGGCAGCCTTGCATAGTTCATGAATCGCTTCATCCTTGTTTGAGGCCTTAAGATTGGGCAGGATCGCCTGTTTTTGCAGGTAGTCCATGACAAAGATCTCTTTTCTTTTGGCCAGTTTGCGTTTAAGCCATGGCCCAAGAATAACCGATGAGATCACCGCCCCAAACACAATGGCCACAAAGACAGACTCGGTAATGAGTTTATACTCAAGGGCAAGAAGGCCGACTACAATCTCCATCGAACCTCCAGGTGTATGAGCCACAGCAACAATCGAGCGGTTCGATTTGGACATATCGGTCATAAGGCACCCAATCCATGCCCCGTAGAAGCGGCCTGCAATGCCTATAATGCTGATAAAGGCAACCAGAAAAAAGTCGAAAGACCGCCACAGATCTATCTTCAGTCCGATATTGGCGAAGAAGAGCGGGACAAAAACCGAGTAGACCATTTGCGATATGGTGCCCCTTGTCTCTTCTGAAAGGGACTGCGCCTCTCCGGCGATCAGCCCTGCAATGAAGAATCCGAAGAGGGCGTGAATGCCTATCTTTTGGGTAATGGCGCCAAAAATGACCCCCAGAAGGCAGATGAAGGTCAGGGAGGAGCCGGGCTCCGGCATCTGACGTTCTCTAATAAGGTTAAGCAGGAAGTTGGCCAGGGAACGGCCCCAGATAAGGGCCAGAGCGGCAAAACCAATGGTTGAGAACAGGATCAGCATGATATTTGAAAGGGCAGGGGAGGCATGGATGAATAAACCAAGGATAATGGTGAACACAAGCCAGCCTATGACATCATTGACTGCGAGGGCAGACATGATGAGGAAGCCTAGCTCTGTCTTGGCAAGGTTCAGATCATGCAATGCCCTGGCTGTGATTGGCATAGCGCTGATGGTCATGACCGCAGCCATAAAGGAGGCAAAAACAATCCGTCTCTGCGGATCCATGAGGTAGCGGCCAGGCAGAAAAAGGCAGGGTATAAAGGAAATGATCATAGGCAGAATAATATCGCTGATGGCTATCTTAAGGGCATCCCCGCGTTGACGCCATGCAATCGAGAAGTCTACCTCAAGGCCTGTCTCAAGAAGAAGAAGGAACACCCCCACCCATGCCACAGTCTCCAGCATGTTTAGCTGGATAGGATCGGGAGGGAAAAGGGCTGTTTGAATATTTGGAAGTAATCTGCCCAGCACAGTAGGCCCGAGCAGCAGGCCTACCAGTATTTCCGCTGTTACCGCAGGCTGCCTCCACCGGCGAAAGACCTCTCCAAGCCCTCTTGACAGGCCAAGCAGCAGAAAAACCTGAACCAGAAAGATAAAGATGTTGTGCTCATTAAGATAGTGTACTCCCATAGTGTCTTATAATATTAAATCGGCGGGTCAGTTGCAACATCTGCTGATGTGTGAGTGCAGGTCAGGAAATATGGATCGCCGGCAGAATTTTTAAGTCAAGGATCTGGAAATGATATTTAAATGATGTGTTAGTAAGGATCAGGAAATATGGATATAGGTTTGGCCTTTAAATGGGCTAAAGCCTTTAAGAATGGGCTGATGCGTGAACCAGGCTGCCCTCCGCAGGCAGATCGATCGTAAAGGTGGTCCCCTTTCCCTTTGTGCTTGTGACCGAAATGAATCCCTTGTGGTCCTCGATGATGCCATATGCGATGCTGAGCCCGAGACCTGTTCCTTTGTCCGCCTGTTTGGTGGTGAAGAAGGGTTCGAATATCTTGTCCAGGTTCTCTTCATCGATTCCGGTGCCCGAGTCCTTAAACATGATCCTTATATAAGGTGCTCCATCCCGTTCTATCCCCTTTGCCTCGATTCTGATTACCTTGTCTTCGTGCGCATGGGGGTATTTTTCGTTTAGCGCATCCCGGGCATTGATGAGCAGATTTATGAACACCTGCTCCAACTGGGTGGCGTTTGCCCTGATACAGGGAAGATCGAAATTGTAAGAGGACAAGATGCGTATCCTGTCCTTGGCAAGGTAATTATTTATAAAGGTGATGGAGGTTGTGATGATGTCGGCTATTTTGCATGAGGCAAATTCCTTGTCATCAGCCTGTGCGAATGACAAAAGGCCTTTGACTATGGATACGATCCACTGCCCTTCCTTGCTGATCCCTCGCACATACTCGGCAGGCTTTGTTCCGGGCGGAATTTCTTCCTGCAAAAGATCAGCATAGTTGATGATGCTCTTGACAGGATTGTTGACCTCATGGGCTATGCCTGCGGCGAGCTCACCCATGGCTGCGAGGCGCGAGGACTGGATCAGCTTGGTCTGGGTGGCCTGCAGATCCTTGTAGGCGCGCTTAAGGTCGGCGATGAGCGTCTGTATCTCCCTCATATCACGGGCGACCAGGACAATGGCCTGGGGGTTGCCATTAGCGTCGCGCATGACCGATAATGAGAGATTGACCGGTATCTCATCCCCCTCCTTTGCGCGGCAGACAGTATCGAGATTTTTTATCGAACCATTGTCCGTGACATGATGAAGGTCAGAGGAACCGGAGAAGAAGGGGATGTCCTTTGAAAAGACCCTTTCCCAGGGCTGGCCGAGAAGGTCTTCCTCCTTATCATACCGCAGAAGTCTCATTGTTGCTTGGTTGACCATGGTGATCCTTCCATCAGGGATCGCCACGACGAGGGAGTCGTTCATGCTTTTGATTATATTGTCTATGTATTCTTTTGCACGGATTAACTGCCCTTGATAGTCTTTGAGATCATCAGTCATGCGGTTAAATGACCTTGCCAGTTCGCCGATCTCGTCTTCGCTGTCGCTGTGGATGTGATAGGTGAGGTCCCCTTGGGTGATCATGCGGGTGCCGCATGTGAGTTCCTGTATAGGGCGGTTGACGAATCTCAGTATGAATAGTGTAATGGAAATGGCTATGATGAGAAAAAGGCATAACATGAAGAGAATGGAGCGTCTCTTGTTTGCTGCTATCGCATCGTAAACCTTCTGCACGGAGAGCACGATGTCGAGCACCCCCAGCATCTCATTATCCGGGCTGTGGCAGGCATGGCATTTTTCCTCATTGTAGATGGGATTCACAAAACCCAGGAGATGCTCGCCCTCCCTGGATGTAAAGAACCGGTAACAGTTGACGGTGAGAGGCTTTTTTTCCTCTGCGGAGTGACAGTCTATACATGATTCCTCTTCTTTTGCCGTCTTCTCACCCACCTCCTCCTTTATGGAGGACTGCTTGATCCTCCCCAGCTCGATGATCCGTACCTTTCTTACATCCTCCTGTGCGCCGATGATCTCCAGCGTTTTTTGCAGTTCCTCGCTCCTCGCCTCAAGCATATCATGATAGGTGCCCCGCTTGATGATGTCGCTCAGCCGGTACGCCTCCTCCCTGATCTGATTGATCATCATCCGCCGGTCAGCGGCGTTCTCCAGATAAAAGAAGACCTCGAGCGAGACTACGAGTATGACGCCGGTCCAAAGGATCAACTTGAAAGCGAGGCTCTTTCTGACCCATTTGAGGGATCCGATAATAAACGAAGTCCTTTTTGCCATTCCTTTGCCCCCATCTAATATTATTTATAATTATTTATCGGCAATTTATAAGGTAGTCCTCCACCCTCTTTTGAGGAAGATTGAGCCTTTTTGATTCGGTAAGCATGATCAGGTCCTTAACCTCCGCCTCCTTGAATAACAAATAATCGATGACAGTGCCGATTTGAAAGGGATCCCTTGACCAGTTTTTATGCGCTAGGGAAAGGCCGCAGGAAAGGAGTTTCATAAAAAGGATATCCGGGTCTTGCGTATCAGACGCTAAATCGTGGTAAGGGGTTCCTGTCAAATTGGTCACCATATCCTCGTAGTCTGCAGAGTAGGCCAGTTTCAACCGAATCTTGGAGGATAGATGAAAGCCGTTCATGATACTGTAATTCAATGTTTCCTCCGGCGAAAACCGATAGATCTCCTTGAATCGGAACATCCAGAGGATGTTTATGCCGTCGAGCTGAACGCCGATCAGATGCCTGGCTATCTTCCTGTCCCGGCCTCTCAGGGCAGAGAGGTATTGCCATAAGTGGTTATAATAGGCCAAATCAAGGGCCATTTCCAGCGGGAAGGTCATCCGCTCCTTTTCATAGCGATGGAGGGTGTTTTTCAGGGTATCGCAATACCATGTTTTATGCAGCCGGTCAGGGATTTCCTTTATATTCTTGGCCTGAAACAGATCCTCGGGCAGGAAGGTTTGGTGTTTTTTTATGGGCAGCAGAAGGTGCGCATGTTCGTTTCCAGGTTGCCCCCGGTGCACAAGACGCAGGACGAGTTTAAGATTCTCCGTCTCGTACCTTTGGTAGAGATGCTGAATGAACCTTTTCCTGCTTCCGGTTAATACGTTGATAACCTTCTGATAGCAATCAAATAAGTCCTCATAGTACATGAGTATCAATCCATCGAATGAGGAAGGAAATTGATCCCACCTGTTCCCATACGATGTTGTCTTGAGATATTCGCAGATTCCGGCCAAGCCGGAAAGCAGGGCCATGTTTTCAAAATCCGCGCGGCTCAACAACCGGCTTTTTAACGATCGAACCTTTGCGTTTATGTATGAATAGTGAAAGGCAGATTTGAGCATTATAAACCATTGAAGAGCTTGTCCCTAAGCTCCTTAAAAACCTGTTCACGGCAGCGGGAGGAAATCTCTTTTATCCTCTGGATATACCTCTCCTTTTCGATGGAAAACCGGGCGGCCTCCTCATTCCCTTCTGAGATTAATTGTCTTTCAAGGAATTCTATATCCTTTTTGAAATCCTCATTGGCTTTTTCGATCAATTTTTGGGCCTCTTCCCTTGCCTCAAGAATTATCCTGTTTCCCCTCTCTTTTGCTTCATCTATAATCCGGCAGGCATTTTGGTCAGCTTCGACTATTTGTTCAATAGCAATAGCCTCCACCGACTTGTCGTTTTTAAAATCTTCGCAGGTCTTTTCGATCAGTTTTTGGGCCTCTTCCCGTGACCAGAATGTTTTTTTACTTCCTGATTCCTTTGTCTCTTCTATAATCCGGCAGGCATTTTGATCCGCTTCGGTTTTTTCTTCAATGATATCGCGCCTAAATACCTTTTGCATAAAATTCCCCTTTCTTTTTATCCTGTATAAATTATTCGACATTTTAATATTTTGTCTTTTGTTAGAAAGGCGTTTCACCATTTAATGTTTAATTTCAGGCCGTTCAGAGCGTATCAACTGGCCGATAATATTGATGAGGGTTTTGATTTATAAAAGGATCATGCGTTAGGAGTTTTCATTGCTAAGACCTGCTCAAATGGCCAGAGTTGATATACGGGTACCACAGGATTATATTGCGAGGACTACCTGTGCCCTTGCCGGCCTGAAAAGGCTTCATATAATAAACGTCCGCAAGATGCGCCTCGGCAAAATGACCTTGGATTCCCATGAAGACAGCAACTTGATTCGAAAATACACCGAGTTGAAAGGCCGCCTTAAAGATCTGTCCAGATACCTGAAAATTAATCCGGATGCCCAATTAGTATCCTGTTGTCAAACAGAGGTAAATCCGCATGATGATATCTATGAAATCGACAGTCAGGTTCAGCAACTGGAAGAGAGGGTCTCCTGTCTCAAGGAAGAGGTGGATGGCCCAAAGACAGCCAAGAGGGAAAAACAGGAACTGCTTCGCAGGCTTGAGATATTCTCAAGGGCAGGCATTGATGTTCGCCGTCTCAATGACTGCCGGTATTTTTATAGCGCCGCAGGGCTGATTCCCGGAGAAAACCTTTGGCGGCTGGAGTTGAGTTTATCCTATATCTATCATCAATTGATACCTTCCATATCTATTGGAAAGAGGCGGTTGGTTTTTATCTTCGGTTCGCTCAAAGACAGGGAAAAGATCGAGAAGGCGCTCAAAAGCGCCTATTTTGAAAAGGTGGACATACCTTGCCCAACCGGGTCATATAATCATGACCTTGAAATACTGAAGAGCCAGATACAGGAATTAGAGACGCAGGGACTCCTGTCTCAAGAGACGTGGGAAAAGGAAAGAAAGGAGATTGCAAAAGAACTCATGCCGGCTTACCAGATGGTTATGCAATCACTGACTATACTGGAAATCGGCAAGTCATTCGATAAACTCGGAAACATCTACCATATTTGCGGATGGACGCCTCAGGCTGAGGTTCCCATATTAAAGAAGAAGGTTCTGGAGGCCACCAATCAGCAGGCCAGGGTTTCCATCGCCATGCCAGGCGAAAACCAGCGCCGCAGGGGAGAGCTGTTCAAGATACCCACCTGCTTTCAGAACCCCTTGCTCTTAAAACCTTTTGAGAGATTGGTATCTGAATATGGGATACCTTCCTATGGCGAGGTCGATCCCACCTTTTTCTTTGCGCTTAGCTTTCTGTTTATGTTCGGTGTAATGTTTGGCGACATAGGTCATGGATTGGCGCTTTTTGCATGCGGGCTGTTCATCTTCCGGAAGTCAAGCATGGAGAATATCCGGGAAACGGGGTTGATTATTATGGAATGCGGGCTTATGTCTGCCATCTTCGGCGTTTTTTACGGCTCTATCTTCGGCTTTGAGCATCTCATTCCAGCATTGTGGTTCAATCCGATGCAAAACATACCCTATTTCATGAAGGTGACCATAGGATTCGGCATAATAATTATAAGCATTGGATTGATTCTCAATATTATTAACTCGATCATGAACAATGATTACAAGAAGGGTATTTTGGGCGAATTCGGGATCATGGGTCTGATGTTCTATTGGGGCTGTATAGGGCTGATGATATTTCTCCTGACAACCGGAAATACTATGGCTGAATTTGGCTACATGCTCGTGATTCTCGGCCTTCCCTTGCTGGTTATTTTCCTGAAAGAGCCTCTGTTTAACCTTTACAACAGAATCGTATTGAAGGAAAGACAACCCATCTTGCCGGAAAACCTGGGCGTCTACCTGATGGAATCCCTGATCGAGGTGGGCGATGCGGTCCTTGGATATCTTTCAAACACCGTCTCATTCATTCGCATCTCCGCATTTGCGCTGGCCCATGCCGGTTTGTTTATGGCGGTTTTTGCCCTTGCCGACACCCTGCGCAGCGGCTCAAAGGGCGGGTTTTTATGGTACTGGATGACCATTGTCTTAGGGAATATAGCCATTATTGTCATTGAGGGTGTGGTTGTCTCCATCCAGACTATTCGTTTGGGATATTATGAATTTTTCAGCAAATTCTTCAAGGGCGGAGGAGAAATCTACAAACCTTTAAGGATTTGATCGCTTACAATGCGTGGAACTATGATAAAGGAAAATAAGAAAGGAAAGGATGAAAACCATGAGAAAACTATTCATCTGTGAAAAAAAATGGCCCCTGATCTTGTTAACACTCACTACCATGTCTGTGTGTATGACTATCATGATTTTTGCAGGGAGGGCTTACAGTACAGAAGCGGTAATACAGGAGTCGAGAGATCCCGAAAGCGTCAAATGGGGATTCTTCTCGGCGGCTCTGGCCACAGGGCTTTCGACCATTGCAGCGGCTATTGCCGTGGGTCTGGTAGGCTCATCAGCTATGGGCGCCATGAGCGAGCGTCCTGAAATGTCAGGCAGGGCACTTATCTTTGTAGGCCTGGCCGAAGGCATAGCCATTTACGGACTGATTATCTCCATTATGATTTTGGGGAAGGTCTAACCGGAGATGAAATTCCTTTTGATAGGGGATAAGGAGACCGCAACCGGTTTTTCCCTGGCAGGGATTGAATGTATCATTGCGGAATCACAAGCCGAGATTATGGAAGGGCTCAGGCAGGCAAAGGAGCGGTCTGACATAGGTATATGCATAATCACTGAAAGGCTGGCTGAACAGGTGAGGCCATTTTTAAAAAAAATGGTGCTGCGCAAGAAGGGAAGGCCGATTATTTTGGAGATCCCCGACAGGCTGGGACCTTTGCCCGGAAAACAGTCTGTGGAGAATATTGTCCTGTCAGCCCTTGGAGTCAAGGTATAAACCGCCAAAAGTTAACCGGTTGAAATATAAGTTTTTAAACTATTAAACGCTCATGAACACGTTGTTCAACCCCGAGGATGAAAATGTATTTTCATGGCAAAAATACAATTCTTTGAGTCAAGGTATAAGTCGCCTGATGTGAGCAGGAGCGATAATAAAAATGGTGAATGAAGGATGACCAATAATCTGGAAATCTTGATCTATGTGGTTTTGGAAGAGGTTTTTCAGGAGGCTGAGGCTATTGTAGAAAAGGCGGAGAAGGAAGCGGCTCAGATCAAAAAAGAGGCGCAAATGAGGCTGGCGGAATTACAACAGAAGGCCAAAAGGGACAGCCGCCGGTCAGATATTGTCTTTACCAAAACCAAAATAATCTCGCAGTCTGCATTGCAAGCGAGAATGGAAGTGATTCATCAAAAGGAGGCGATGGTAGGGGAGCTTTTGGAGAGGCTGCAGGAGGAATTCTTTGACCTGCCTAGGCAGCCTGATTACCCGAACATATTAAAAGGGCTTATCCTTGAGGGGCTGGAAGCGCTTAAAAAAGAGGGGGATGAATTTACCTGCCAGTTAAACGAACAGGACCGCTCTTTCATTTCCCCTGCCCTGCTCGATGAGGCGGCCCGCAAAACAGGAAAAAGGATAACACTGGACGAACGGCGTATGGAGAGCAAAGGGGGGGCTGTCATCTGGCGCGCTGACGGCCAGGTCTTCTACAATAACAGCCTGGAGGCAATCTTTCAGAGATGGCATGATGAATTGCGCTGTTTGGCAGGCGAGCGCCTCTTTGCCAGTGTTTGAGGAATAGGAGTATGCTGAAACCTATAGGCATTGTAAATTCTATCAATGGACCGGTAGTGAAGGCGGATGAGGTACATTCCGTAGAGATGATGGAGCTGGTTGAAATCGGGGATGAACGTCTGATCGGAGAGATCATCGAGCTGCATGAGGACAGGGCCACCATTCAGATGTATGAAGGCACTTCGGGCCTCGAGCCTGGCACAGTCATCTACGGGACAGGCTTCCCTCTGTCTGTAGAGCTCGGTCCGGGCCTCATAGGGACAATCTATGACGGGATTCAGCGGCCGCTCCAGCAGATGCACATGCAGACGGGGAATTTCATAAAGAGGGGAATAAAACCGTTGCCCCTCGATCAGCACAAATGCTGGCATTTTATACCTCTGGTCGAGGCAGGCGCATACATGAGGCAGGGAAATATCTTCGGCATTGTTTTGGAGACCCCCCTTTTTGAGCATCAGCTTATGATTCCGCCGCAGGTTGAAGGGCAGGTGGAATTTATCCAAAAGGAGGGTGATTATACCATCAAAGAGACAGTCGTTCGCCTTAAGGCAAAATCCGGATACATAGATCTGACCATGGCTCAGAAGTGGCCTGTCCGTCTGCCCAGGCCTTATATGCGCCGTCTGGTCCCAGATGAGCCGCTGATCACTGGGCAGCGGGTTATCGATACCTTTTTCCCCCTCGCAAAAGGAGGGACTGCTGGTATCCCTGGCGGTTTTGGGACAGGAAAGACCATCACCCAGCATCAGCTCTCCAAGTGGTGTGATGCGGATATCATCGTTTATATAGGATGCGGCGAGCGGGGGAATGAGATGACAGGCGTGCTCATGGATTTTCCCAAGCTGATGGATCTAAAACGGGGCCGTCCTCTGATTGAGCGAACAATATTGATCGCCAACACCTCCGATATGCCCCTGGCCGCGCGGGAGGCCAGTATTTATACAGGGATCACCATTGCCGAATACTACAGGGACATGGGCTATGATGTGGCGCTTATGGCCGATTCGACATCACGTTGGGCTGAGGCCCTTCGGGAGATCTCAGGAAGGCTGGAAGAGATGCCGGCTGAAGAGGGCTTCCCTGCTTATCTTGCCTCGCGTCTTGCCAAATTCTATGAGCGGGCCGGCAGGGTTGAGACCTGCTGTGGAAAGACCGGCTCTGTCAGCGCCATTTGCGCGGTTTCACCCCCTGGGGGGGATTTTTCCGAACCTGTGACCCAGCACACCAAAAGGTTTGTGCGCTGCTTCTGGGGGCTGAACAAAGAGCTGGCAAGCTCCAGGTATTTTCCGGCCATCCATTACATGGACAGCTATAGCGAATACATAGATCTTATCCAATTCTGGTGGGTGCAGAATGTGGATCCGGAATGGAAATCGCTCAGGGATGAGGCGATGAAGATCCTTCAGGAGGATTTTAAACTGCAGCAGATCGTCAAGCTCATCGGCGAGGATGCGCTGCCCGACAATCAGCGGCTGGTGCTGGAGGGGGCGAGGTTGTTGAAGAATGCCTTTCTCCAGCAGAGCGCCTTTGACAAGGTTGATATGTTTACCGTGCCGCAGAAACAGTTTTTAATGCTGAAAACCATCTTGCGGTTTTATCACAAGGCCAGGGTGGTTTTAAGAAGCCACATTCCTTTTGAGCGCCTCAGGCAACTTCCGGTAGTCAATGAAATAAACCGCATGAAGGACAGGATATCCAATAACGCATGCGAACAGTTCGAGGCGCTTTTTCAGCAGATAGATCATCAGATGAATGAAATAGAAAAGGAGTGCATGAGCGTCCGATGATACATCCAATGGGAAAGGAATATGTCGGAATTTCAAAGGTCGCAGGCCCCCTGCTCTTTATTGAAGGGGTTAAGGGCGTGAGCTTTGATGAACTTGTGGAGATAAGAACCAGAAACAACGAGATCCGGCATGGCCGGGTCCTCGAGGTAAACCGCTCATTCGCCATGATCGAGGTCTTTGAAGGGACAGTAGGACTGACCATTTCATCCACCCGCGTCCGTTTCCACGGGAAACCCTTGCAGATTCCGGTTTCCATGGATATGCTGGGCCGCATCTTCAATGGACTGGGCGAGCCAATAGATGGCGGGCCTCCCCCTTTTTACAGGGAAAAGAGGGATGTCAACGGCGCGCCCATCAATCCCGTTGTTAGGGATTACCCTGAAGACTTCATACAGACCGGCATCTCGACCATTGATTGCATGAACACGCTGGTCAGGGGACAGAAATTGCCCATCTTCTCCGGAAGCGGCCTGCCTCATAACGAATTGGCCGCGCAAATCGTCCGGCAAGCCAAGGTATCCAGTCAGGAAGACCGGTTTGCCATTGTTTTTGCAGCCATGGGCATCAAGAATGACGCAGCCCAGATGTTCAGAAAAAGTTTTGAGGAAAGCGGGGCAATTTCGCGTGTAGTTATGTTTTTGAATCTGTCCAATGACCCATCCATCGAGCGTCTTGTGACGCCACGGGCAGCCCTGACCATGGCGGAATATCTGGCATTTGATCTGGGGATGCATGTCCTGGTTGTATTGACCGATATGACCAATTACTGTGAGGCCCTGCGGGAGATATCCACATCCAAGGAAGAGGTGCCCAGCCGGAAGGGATACCCAGGCTATTTATACAGCGACCTTTCCTCCATCTATGAGCGCGCAGGAAGGATCATCGGATGCGAAGGCTCGATTACACAGATACCCATACTGACCATGCCCAATGACGATATAACCCATCCAATACCTGATTTGACAGGTTTCATTACAGAGGGGCAGATAGTCCTGGACAGGGAGCTGGCCAAAAGGGGTGTCTATCCGCCCATCAATGTGCTTCCATGTCTATCCCGTTTAATGAATGACGGCATCGGGGCTGTAAAAACCCGCGAGGATCATGCCCACCTGTCCAACCAGCTCTATACCGCCTATTCCTATGTCAAAAAGGTTGAGACACTGGCCTCTATCATCGGCGAGGATGAGCTCTCGGATCAGGACAAGAGATATCTTGACTTTGGGAGGATGTTTGAGGAACAGTTTATCGGTCAGGGTCAGCATGAAAACCGCAGCATCAAAGAGACATTGGATCTTGCATGGGATATCCTGACAACCCTGCCCAAAGAGGAATTGATACGTCTTACCGAGGAAGAGATTCAGAAATATTATCCCAATAATGGCGCACAGGAATGTCCAACAGGCTAAACCTCATAGTCACGAAGAGCAATCTGCTTCGGATCCAGGAAGAGCTTGCGTTTGCCAGGGAAGGATATGACCTCCTTGAGCAAAAGCGGGAGATACTGGTAATAGAGGTTACAGCGCTGCTTGATGATTTAAGGGCGATGCAAAAAGAGGTATATGAGGGGCTTGATCAGGCATACCGGTCACTGGAACAGGCATACATGATGCTCGGCGGGGTAAATGTGGAACGGGCCGGCCTCTCATCCCTATCACGGGAGGAGGTTCGTCTTGGGACAAGAAACCTCATGGGTGTGGCCATCCCTGTGGTAGGTTTCAGCATGGGGGATGCACCCTGCAACAGATACGGGTTTCAGGGCACCTCACCAAGCCTTGATACAACCGTTCAGCTTTTCTCATCCCTTTTAGGCAAACTCGCCAGGCTTGCCGAGATCGAGGTCTCTCTCTTGAGATTGGCCCATGAGCTCAAAAAAACCCAGCGCCGTTCCAATGCCCTGAATCATATAGTAATACCCCAGTGCAAAGAATCCATAAAGTATATGGAGAATACGCTCGAGGAGAAAGAGCGGGAGGAGTTTTTCCAGTTGAAGCGGGTAAAGAAGAATTCGATGAGGTAATCAGGGGAAGAGATTAACAGAATAATGAGAATTGCTGAAATATCAGACTACTGGTTATAATTAATGCCTGCTACTTTAATATCATCTTAGCGATTTTCCTGAATTAATCCATGGGTTCCGCCTTAACAGCCTTTCTCAGAAGCATCTTTAAGATCGAAGAAAAGGCCATGAATCCGTCTGCCGATCTCCTGATTGATTGTGCCTTTGGCAAGGGCGACCTTTACCGTCTCATGCCCAAGTGCGCAGTATAGGCCGATATAACCGGGCATCTTCTCTTTGAGGGCGGCAAGATGCGCCTCCACGGTCTCCAAATCACCCCTCATTATAGGGCCTGTCAGGGCCTCAGGGATCCCCACGCTTTTTATGTTGTTTATGGTGCCTTCAAAAAGCGGGGCAAGGGCCTGCACCCCCTTCTGCCTGTCTATGCCTATATTTTCGTAAAGGGTCAGCGCAAAATTTATGACAGCCACAAGGAAGTTTGAGGCAACAGCGGCCCCTGCATGATACAGGGGCTTGTCGGCGGTCGCTATCTCAAGTATCCTCCCTCCGATGGCCAGGGCAAGCCCTTTCAGCTCATCCCTGGCATATTCCGAACCTTCTATGCAGAAATATGAGCTAGGAATGGCCTTTATCGCCAATTCCTGGGTGGCGCAGCTCTGAAGCGGATGGATCGAGCCTGTATGGCATCCTGCATCAGATGCCGTCACCAGTATAGAGGACGGATGTGCCCCGCTGCAATGCGCGACCACGGAACCCTGCCTGAAATATCCCTTTGCGGCTATCTGGCCGCACACCCTTCCTATTTCTCCATCGGGTGTCGTGATAAGGGTGATGTCTGCATCCTTGAGCCATGGACCAGGCGCTTCATAGGCAGCGCCGCTCTGATTCAGAAAAACTGCCGCTATTTTGGCCTTTTCGAAATGGAGGCAGCAAAGCCCTATGATCCTGTATCCTCTTTCCTTGGCCAGACAAGCCATTGCAGTCCCCACCCTGCCTGCGCCTATTATGGCCAAACGGCTGTTCCTTTTGTTCATCACAAGGGAATCCCCTTCGGGCATTTTTGAACCTTTTTGTTAATATGCGATCAAGAGTTCAGTGTTCAGTGATAAATTACCGGTTCTGTCCTACCGGCTTGCCTTTGCAGCCTCCACCGTATTCTTGAGGAGCATGGCGACGGTCACTGGCCCAACCCCTCCGGGAACGGGTGTTATATAAGACGCCTTTGGTCTAATGGCATCGAAATCCGCATCCCCGACCGTCTTTTTGCGGGGCTTCCCCTTCTCGTCCAGGACGGGCTGCCCTTTTTCATCAAGCACGGGCACCCTGTTTATACCTATGTCTATCAGTATGACACCCTCTTTGACCATATCCGCCCTTATCAGGCCAGGTTTGCCAGCGGCCACTATTACGACATCCGCCCGCCTTGTGTGAAATGCAAGGTCTTTTGTGGCTATATGACATACAGTCACCGTCGGGGATTCCCTCAAGGAATCAAGAAGCATTATGGCAACGGGCTTGCCCACGATCTCGCTGTGCCCAACCATCACCACCTCAAGCCCTTTCAATGATACACCTGTGCTTTTAAGAAGGGTCACAGCAGCCTTTGCAGTGCAGGGGGATACAATGGCCTGGCCATAAAACAGCCGCCCGAAATTGGCGGGGTGCATACCTTCGACATCCTTTTCAGGGGCGATCTTCCACTGCACGGCCTTTGGATTAATAGCCTCGGGGAGGGGCATCTGGAGTATGATCCCTGTCACATTCTTGTCGTTGTTCAACTTTTCGATGTAATCTATCAATTCATCCTGTGTGGTTTGCCCGGAGAGCTCGTGCAGCATGTAATCTATGCCCAGCTCCTCGCATGTCATTTTCTGGTTTTTGATATAAACCCTTGAGCTTGGATTTTCCCCTGCCTGGACAGCGGCAAGGCAAACAGCCTTTTCTGCCTTTTTTAAGGCCATGACCTCCCCTTTCAATTCATTTTTTATTTCAGCAGCAACGGCCTCTCCGTCTATTATCCTGGATTCCATGTCCTTTCTCCTTTATAAAAATTATATGTTGATATTTATAAATCCCTTCGGATTAAAACCTGCTGAGGTTTCACAGGTTCATTAAACCGGCAGCCGGACCCCGTACCTGTGCCGTCATCCTTAAGGTCATAGCGGCATTCATGCCCCGCATGCCTTGTTGACCTTTTCCATGACAGCGTCCTTATTTGCCCTGCATTCGGCTTCGATATCCGATATCCAATCGCCTTTTTCCTTAACAAATGCCTCATCCTTGATAAAAACCAGGTTTATCCTTACATTCAAGGCGGCAGACTCAACTGCGGCAAGAGATAAGATGGCTGCCACGCCTGTGTCGGTTATCAAATTCTTATTACCTATCTCAACCAACTCAGAAAGCAGGGACAACATACGTGCGCCGGCCTCCATAACCTTTGACGGCACTTTGAGGGCCTGTTTGCATGCATCCTGAATGGCCAGGCTCCTTGCCTTTTTCTCTTCCTCAGTGACCCTGGGAAGGACATAGGCCTTTGATACCTCTGCGTATGCCTCCGTGTCCTCAACCGCAAGCCTGAGCATCTCCTCCGTCAAATCCATCCCCTGTTCGAGAAGCTTCCTGGCCTTTGTTTCAACCGCCTGATATGCCTTGTTGCCAACCGTAAAATTGCATACCATGTTCATCATAGATCCTGCAAGCGCGCCTGCCATAGCGGCTATGCTTCCGCCTCCGGGGGTCGGACGGCCTGAGGATGCATCCTCGATGTACTTGCGGATGGGTTCGTCGATATATTTCATCAAGACACCTCCATCTCCCGATATTCCAGATTAAACGGTTACGGCCAAATCTAAATAACTGCACCCGTAGATTAAAACGATAATTTGTTTAAAAGCCTCCTTGCTATTTTTCTAAAAATTTCGTATGCTTTTGCCGTTGGAAGCCTTTTTTAAAAAACAGTAACTGCTCAATATGTTATGGGAAAATAGGCTTCTGAATGGCAATGAGTTATTATTTCCATAAGATATTGAGCAGTTACAAAATACAATAAGCCAGAGCCAGACCCGGGTTTTAAAACCAGGTTTTAGAATGTCTGGATTATGTTATTACAGGAAGCTATACGTGTCAAGGTGAGGGGATGAATTACGCAGTAATAGATATAGAAACCAGAATAGACAAGGCATTGGTGAAGGAGGTATATGAATCCGGCAGTTCCATAAGCGATGATGAGGCTTATGAAAACGCCAGGCAGAGGATTCTTGAAGAAAGTTCGGGGAGGACGGATTTCTTCCCTGTGCCCTTCCATATCCCTGTATCAATTGTAATCGGCCAGGTGAACGAAACGATGGAGATGACAAATATCACCGTCCTAGGAGAAGAGCAAAGGGACTTCAGCCCCAGGACACTGACGACCCTCTTTTGGGAAAGGCTGGAACGTTTCAAGGGGGCGCTGGTATCCTTTAACGGGAGAGGATTTGACCTGCCCGTGCTCGAGCTTCAGGCGCTCAAATACGGCCTCTCCTTGCGCCGATATTTCGATCCCTTGTCCGGATGCCGCCACAGGTATTCAGATTCAGGGCATTTCGATCTTATGGATTTTCTTACAAACTATGGGGCCTTCTTTATAAAGGGGGGGCTGAACGTCCTGTGCAAGATGGTCGGGCTGCCTGGAAAAGAGAAGGTTAAAGGCGGAGACGTTCAGGGGTTATGGGAAAAAGGCTCTTTCGATCAAATACACCGCTATTGCCGCAAGGATGTCATACAGACCTATTTCCTTTTCCTTCGTGTTGAACTGCTGAGAGGAAAGATCGATCAGGTTATATACGAAACTTCCTTTAAAAAATCCCAGCCCTTTATGGATGAGTTGATGACCGGTTACTGACTTTCCGGCTGCCTTCTCACCCCATATCACCCCACCTGTATTGAATGACGGCTATCATCGCTATGGCAGCGGTCTCTGTCCTCAATATCCTCGGCCCAAGGCCGATAGGAATAAACCCTGTTTCCTTTGCCATGTTTATCTCTTCCTCGGCAAACCCTCCCTCAGGTCCTACCAGCAGGCATACACGGCGGGACTGGATATCATCCGGAAATTTTGAATGTATGCCTGAATCACGTGCCCTTTCCCATAGAAGTATCTTGATATCATAATATTCAGACATTTGCAGCGCCTCCTTGAAACCGGTATATGGGGCGATGACCGGGGCATTGCCCCTCCTGCACTGTTTGGCAGCCTTTTGAGCGATAAACGGCCATCTGTGCGCCTTTGGCTGCCCTTTCTCCCTTTCCTCTAGGGTTATTGACCGTTTCGAAAAAAAGGGGGCTATGGTTTTTACGCCCAATTCAGTGGCCTTCTGTATGATCCATTCCATCCTTTCCCTGTCAGGCAGAGCCTGAAGCAGTAATATATCCAGACCGGATTCCATGTTTTTTGGCAATTGCTCAAATATATGGACATTACATCGGGATTCCGAGATTGCAAAAACCCTTGCCCGGAAGTTATCGCCCTCCATATTCTGAACGGTTATGATCTCTCCAAGTCTTGGCCTCCACGACGCTGTTTTAAGGGATACCACAGTGTCTGTAGGCAGTCGAACAGGGGAAGCTCCTCTGATACAGAATGTCTGATAGCATGCATTGGAACCTTTCTTTAACATAATTTTAGTTGATATGTCTCACAAATTTTTTATTTTAAATGATCATATCCTATCTTAACTAGCCACCTCCAATGAGTGAAAATATGTTTTCATGGCAGCCGTTTGTCATACACATGTCTGTCAAGGCAATATTCAATCCTGCTTAAGATCCCCTGAAATATCGCAACCTCTCTTGAGGCAGGATCAAGGCGGGAGAGCATGTCATGCAGGGTAAGCCTGATTTTTTTTGAATGGCCTTCAAAGAATCCTATCCTTTCCAGAACCTTCTCAGAATGGTCAATTAATGAATATATCTGACCTGCATCAGCAAGGTCCTTATATTTGTGTTTATTATTTTCCTTATCACTATTCGCTACGCAGGCAGTATGCCATTCATAGGCCATAATCATAACAGCCTGAGCCAGATTGATTGACTGAAGCATGTGCGACGTTGGAATAACCACAACCTTTTGACAAAGGGAAAGCTCTTGATTTGTGAGCCCGTTCCTTTCCGATCCGAAAACCATAGCAGCCCTTTGTCCTGTCGAGAGTTTTAAGACCTCTGAGACAATCTCTTTGGGGGTAAAGATATTTGTGCGGCATCTACGAATACGTCTGGTAGTTCCTATAACGTAATGCATATCTGAAACCGCCTGTTCAAGCGAGCCAAAAATCCTCGCCTCCTCAAGTATGTCTTCTGCGCCAGGTGCCATTTTCACAGCATCAAGCCAGCGATGATCCTTTTTGGGACGGACAAGGACAAGCCCATCAAGCCCCATGTTCTTGATTGCCCTTGCAGCAGCTCCTACATTGCTTGCATTTTTGCAATCGCAAAGAACACAATAGAGCATCGGAACGGATTTCAACTTAAAATACCCCTCAAAAATCTGCGAATTTAAACATTATATTGATTATCTTTGATGGCATCGTAAAAAGTGATTTCGATGCTGAAAAACCAAGATTATATCGCTAAAATATATACCAAATTTATAATATTAAACTTATTTTCAATGGCGTTTTAGACTTTTTACGAG
>JAFGSM010000143.1 GCA_016934595.1 bacterium
TTCCATTTTTCGGGTAATTATAGCAAACCTTACTTTGGACATTTCTACTTTGGTGTAATTGGACATTATCATATTGGTATTACAGAAAAAAATAAACCCGAGTGCAGGTTTGAGAATCGAAGATTGACAAATGCTAATAAGTCTAATAGAATAAATACCTTAAAGAAAAAATTCGACAGACGAGAGGTAAACCCGATTTGAAAGAGATAGTGATAAATGCAAATCCATATGAGAAAAGAGTAGCCCTTTTAGAGGACCGTTTTTTGACGGAGCTCTATATCGAAAGAAGAAGGAGCAAAAGGATTAATGGAAATATATATAAGGGCAGGGTGACAAGGGTGCTTCCCGGCATGCAGGCGGCTTTCTTGGATATTGGGCTCCAGAAGGACGCCTTTCTTTACGTTATGGATGTTGCCGATTCCATTACAGAGTTTGAATATCTGATGATCGGAAGTGATGAAGAAGAGCAAAGCGATATTTTGCCATCTATAGAAGAAGGCGTAAAGTCTTTCCATGTTTATCCACAACAATATCAACCAGCAGTAAATATTCAGGATTTAATAAAAGAGGGGCAGGAACTGCTGGTACAGGTTACAAAAGAGCCGTTAGGCACAAAAGGGGCAAGAGTGACGACAAACATAACCTTGCCTGGCAGGTATTTAGTATATATGCCGACAGTTGACCATGTTGGCGTTTCAAGACGGATAGAGGACAAAGATGAAAAGGCAAGGCTTAAGGAAATGATTCAGACGCTGAAGGCCCCTAATACTGGATATATTGTCAGAACTGTCGGCGAGGGTAAGGGCGAGGCGGAGTTCTTGCCCGACATGGAATATTTGAGCAAATTATGGGATAAGATACAGTTGCGCAGCAATTCTTCCAACCCCCCTTGCCTGATCCACAGGGACCTGGACATAGTTTTGAAAACACTCAGGGATATATTAAACACGGATATAGACCGTGTGGTCATAGATTCAGATGAAGAGTACGAGAGGTGTATAGAATTTGTTGAGACATTGATGCCTAATCTGACGGATTCGATCAAGGTATATCATAAAGCCAAGCCCATCTTTGATGATTACAATATTGAGAAACAGATCGAAGAGGCCCTGAGCCCTAAGATTTGGCTTAAGTCTGGTGGTTATATAGTTATTGACGAAACTGAGGCCCTGGTGACAATAGACGTCAATACAGGCAAGTTTGTGGGCGAGGCGAATCTGGAGGAAACAATATACAAAACCAACAAAGAGGCTATACAGGAGATAGTGCGTCAAATCAGGCTGAGGGATCTCGGCGGGATCATTATCATAGATTTTATCGATATGTGGGCTGAAGAAAACCGTCAGAAACTGCTGGAAGCCCTTGAGACAGAGCTCAAGAAAGACCGCATGAGGAGCAAGATACTCCAGTTGACCCAATTGGGCCTTGTTGAGATGACAAGAAAAAGGATCAAACAGAGCCTTGGAAAAATACTCACTTCACCTTGCCCATATTGTGGGGGAACAGGCAGGGTCAAGTCTGTTTTAACTATATGCAGGGCAATCCAGAGAGAAATCGACAGGATAAGAGGTTCAATGTCCGGTGATGAGATACTTATAAAGGCCCATCCGGATATTGCCAGTTTTTTCTATAAACAGGAAGACGACCTTCTTGAGCACTTGGAAAACAAATATAAAAAAAGGATAACTATCAAAAGTGAGCCTGATATGCACTATGAGGACTATACAATAGATGTGCTTTAACAAAGGAGGATGAATAAAAATGTATGCAATCGTGGAATCCAGAGGAAGGCAATATAAGGTTTCCCCCGGTGATTTGATCGCCCTCGACCTTTTAAATGTTGCATCTGGAGAAACATACACATTTGACAAGGTATTGATGCTGGTCAACGATGACCTTAATGTCATATTGGACAAAAAAGACCTGGAAAAAGTCAGGGTTTCGGGGGTTGTCACGAAGACTCAAAAGGGCGACAAGATTGTAATATTCAAGTATAAACGCAGGAAGGATTATCACAAAAAACAGGGACATCGCCAGTCATATTCCCTTGTGAAGATAAAAGGCATAGAGAATATAGAATAGAATAACACGATTTTGGAAAGGAGGCGGGAAAATGGCTCACAAGAAATCAGGCGGCACTTCAGGAAACGGGCGTGACAGCTCAGGCAAAAGGCTTGGCGTGAAAAGCTTTGCAGGCCAGTTTGTTACTGCAGGGTCAATTTTGGTAAGGCAAAGGGGCACGAAATTTTTCCCAGGAGAAAATGTCGGCATTGGGGGGGATTATACCCTGTTTAGCAAGATAGACGGAAATGTGAAATTTGAGCGTCTGGGAAAATATAAAAGGCAGATTAGCGTTTACGCATGATTTAGATGTTTGTTGACGAGGTTAAGATCCTTGTGAAGGCTGGGGATGGAGGCAATGGCTGTATAAGCTTCCGAAGGGAAAAATATTGCCCCAGAGGCGGTCCGGACGGAGGCGATGGTGGTGATGGCGGTTCTGTGTATATTCAGGCGGATACAAGTTATAAAACTTTGATAGACCTTCGTTATCATCCATATTTTAAGGCGGGCAGGGGAAGGCATGGCGAAGGGAAGAAAAAATATGGCGCCAGCGGAAAGGATCTGGTGATCAATGTCCCGATAGGGACGTTGATAAAGGATCCTGAAACCGGAGAGGTTTTTTGTGATCTTGACAAGGCAGGGTCCCGGTATGTGGCAGCGCTTGGTGGAAAAGGAGGCAGGGGGAATGCCCATTTCGCAACGCCCACGAGACAGGCGCCCAGATTTGCCGAACCCGGCAAGCCCGGCGAAGAGCGTTATCTCAGGCTGGAACTCAAGCTCTTAGCCGATGTGGGCCTTATCGGTATGCCCAATGTGGGCAAATCGACTTTTATATCCCGGATAAGTGCTGCCAGGCCCAAGATAGCAAACTACCCATTTACCACCCTTATACCAAATCTGGGGGTAGTGAGGGCAGGGGAATATGAAAGCTTTGTTTTGGCAGACATCCCTGGATTAATAGAAGGGGCGCACCAAGGTACAGGTCTAGGCGACCGTTTTCTCAGGCATGTGGAGCGAAGCAGGATTTTGATTCATCTCGTTGATATATCAAAGGATCATGATCGCGATCCTGTTCATGATGTCCAGGTAATCAATAATGAGTTATCCCTTTACAGCCAGGCATTGAAAGAGAAGAGACAGATTTTGGTTGGGAATAAGATTGACAGGGCGTCTTCCGAAAAGGTGGATGCCTTTGAAAGATACTGTAAAACCCGGGGGGATGCCTGCTTTTTTATCTCAGCCCTTACCGGCCAGGGAGTTGAGCCACTGATCTCGCATATATGGAAGACCCTTTCCGTCCACCCGAAGGGGGAGGTATAACATCCGAATGGAAGAGCGAAGGCAAAGGCTCATATCTGCTGTCAGGCGTGTCGTTGTGAAGATCGGAAGCAATGTGCTTGCCACTCCGGATTTTGCCCTTGATGACAAAGTGGTTAGCAGGATATCCACTGATTTGTCAAAGGCTATGGATCAGGGATACAAACTGGTGGTTGTCAGCTCCGGCGCAATACTTGCTGGAATGTCAAAGCTTGCATTGAAGGAAAAGCCCTGTCTTATAAAACAAAAACAGGCAGTTGCAGCGGTAGGCCAGGCTACTCTCATCAGGACATACGAAAAACACTTCGAAGCTCTGGGCAAAAAGGTTGCGCAGATACTCCTTACAAATGGAGAGATGTCTCACCGCAAGAGATACATAAACGCCAGAAATACGATGGAAACCCTCTTTGGTTACAACGTGCTGCCTATAGTAAACGAGAATGACACAGTGGCCGTGGATGAGATAAAGATGGGTGACAATGACACCCTGTCGGGCGTGGTAAGCCAGATGATCGAGGCGGATCTTTTGATTATTCTATCCGATGTTGACGGGCTTTATACAGCCGATCCGAATCGCTACACAGACGCCCGTTTTATACCTCTTGTAGATACTATAAATCAGGATATCTACTCTCTGGCAGAAGGGGTCTCGTCTTTTATAGGCACGGGCGGCATGGTTACTAAAATCAGGACGGCCCAGGCTGCAGCCAAATCCGGCACAGCGACCATTATCGTCAATGGCCGCACCCCATCCGTAGTGTCGAGGATACTCTCAGGGGAAGAAATTGGCACCCTGTTTATTCCAGATGAAGAAAAGCTGAATTCGCGCAAGTCCTGGATAGCTTTTGCACTGAAGCCGCGCGGCAGTATCATTGTGGACGAAGGGGCTTGCAACGCCCTGATTGTGGACAACAAGAGCCTGCTGCCTTCAGGGGTCATGGATGTAAAAGGAGATTTTGACTCAGGTGATCCTGTAAGCCTTATATCCCCTAATGACAAAGAATTTGCAAGGGGGCTGGTAAATTACAGCTCTTCCGAGATCGCCAGGATAAAAGGGATAAAGAGCTGTTTTATTGAGCAGATACTCGGTTATTGCACATCGGATGAGGTAATCCACAGAGACAATCTGGCCATATTGTAGTTTTATATGAAGGTTTTCAAAAAATCGCTTGTTTTTTAGACTTTTCGTGCCGCGTTGAGATCCTTGTATTGAGAAGGTTTAAATGACCATGGAAAACCGAAAAATCAAAGAGGAAATAATTTCCCTGGCCTGCAGGGCGCGTGCAGCATCACGCAAAATGGTGCAGTTGTCCTCTTCTGTCAAGGACAGCGCCATGAAAAGGATGGCGGATGAAATAGACCGAAACGTGGACGGCATCATAGCGGCCAACAAAAAGGATCTGTATCTTGCCAGAGAAAAGGGAATAAGCGGGGCCATGATAGACAGGTTGACGCTAAATCCGAAGAGAATAAAGGACATGGCTGATGCCCTTAGGGACGTGGCGAACCAGGAGGACCCTGTAGGCAGGATTGAAAAGATGTGGCGGAGGCCAAATGGCCTTGAGATAGGCAGGATGAGGGTGCCTATAGGTGTAATAGGCATCATTTATGAGTCAAGGCCAAATGTCACATCCGATGCTGCCGGCCTTTGTCTTAAGGCAGGAAATTGTTGCCTGTTGCGGGGCGGATCAGAATCCATTCAGTCAAACCTTGCGATAGGCAGGATTTTAGAGGAAGCCGCAAAGGATGAAGGGTTGCCTGATGGCGTGATACAGGTGATAGGGATCACTGACAGGCAGGCTGTCACAGAGATGATCCGTTTATATGATTATATCGACCTTATTATCCCAAGAGGGGGAGAGGGCCTGATAAGGGCTGTGACAGAGGGCGCCCTTGTCCCTGTGGTTGCCCATTATAAGGGGGTATGTCATGTGTATGTCGACAGGTTCGCGGACATGGCCATGGCAGAGGAGATATGCTTTAATGCAAAGGTCCAGAGGCCGGGGGTATGCAATGCCATGGAAACGATGCTTGTGCACAGGGATGTGGCAGGGGAGTTTCTCCCTGTTATCGCAAGACGTTTCAAAGATGCGGGCGTAGAGATGCGGGGATGCGATGAAACCATAAAATTTGTGCCTGAAGCCAAACAGGCCACAGAGGAGGACTGGTTCACAGAGTATCTGGACCTGATTCTGGCCATAAGGGTTGTGAACAGCATGGATGACGCTATCGATCATATAAACAATTACGGATCCCACCATTCTGATGCCATTGTTACAAACGAATACCAGATGGCCAGGGATTTTTTGAACAGGGTGGATTCGGCTGCCGTCTACGTAAACGCATCAACACGGTTTACTGACGGCGGTGAATTCGGACTTGGCGCAGAGATAGGCATCAGCACCCAGAAGATTCATGCCAGGGGGCCGATGGGGATTGATGACCTGACAACCATAAAATACATCATCCTGGGCAACGGACAAATAAGGAAATAAATATAATCATTGGACATCGGCATATTTGGGGGCACATTCAATCCTATCCATAACGGCCATCTGATCGTGGCGGAACAGATCAGAGAAAGGTTTGATCTTCCCAGGATCTACTTTGTGCCGTCATCGGTTCCCCCTCATAAGGAGGGGCCTGTTCTCTCTGGAGAGCACCGGATAAATATGGTGAATCTTGCCACAGATTTAAACCCCTGCTTTTACTCCTCTTCCATAGAGGTAGATCGCGGGGGAGATTCATATACCATAGACACGATCTGCGAGATAAAGAAAGATTTTGGCAAAGGGCATAACCTGTATTTTATTATAGGGGCGGATGCCTTTAAAGACATCCATGCATGGAAGGATTGCCACAGACTTTTGACTGCCTGCAAATTCATAGTAATCAGCCGGCCTGGTGTGGGCCTTAAGAAGTCCGTTGCGGACATAACCGCACTTCTGGCGAAATTGAAGCTGGCCCTTGTCTTAAAAATGATCGACAAACAAAAAGACGCTGATCCCCCTTATTCTTATAAAATAGAGAAACACAGGTCAGACATCTTTTTTGTGCCTGTACCGCAGATAGATATCTCATCGACGCGCATAAGATCCTTGGTCAAAGAAGGGATGTCTATCCGATATCAGGTACCCGATTCGGTAGAACTCTACATAAAGAGAAACGGACTTTATACTGAATGACTAAAGACAAAATTCTTCGGATAGCAATAGAGGCAGGCAAGGCCGCTGCAGAAAAAAAAGCAGAGGATATAGTTGTCTTGGACCTGAGGGGGATATCCGGAATCACGGATTTTTTTATCATCTGTTCTGCCTCAACACACAGGCAGACCAGGGCTATCGTTCAGGCTATAGATGAAAGACTGGCCGGATTTGAGGCAAGGCTTGATCATATAGAGGGCTATCCTGATGGCATATGGATTTTGATGGATTATACGGATATAGTTGTGCATATCTTTACAAAAGAGGCAAGGGAATATTATGCCCTTGAACATCTCTGGGGAGACGCTCCGAGGGTCGGTTTGATTGAGTGAAGATAAGGATCGTAAGCATAGGCAAAACCAAGAAGGGATATATCGACCAGGGTATACAGGATTATCTGGAAAGGCTCAGGCATTATACCTCTATAGATTGGGTTGTGATCCGGCCGTCAGGCAAATCAAACGCCCTGTTGCGAAGAGACCGCCTCAGAGATGAGGCTGAAAGGATTAGGGACAGGCTTAATCCGGATGCATTAATTGTTGTTTTGACAGAAAAGGGGAAGGAACTGAGTACCCCAGATTTTGCTGCCTGGATCGAAAGGCTGATGGTCGAAGGCAGGAATGAGGTAGATTTTGTCATTGGAGGGGACTCAGGCATTGATCCGGGAGTGATCTCAGGCGCTGATTTGAGTATTAGTTTGTCTCGCATGACATTCACACATCAAATAGTAAGGCTTATTCTTCTTGAACAGATCTATAGAGCATTCACAATCATCCGGGGTGAACCATATCATCATGAATAGGTTCTATTCTTATCATTAGTGGCGGCACAAAGGGCCGTGAAGGTTTGTTTCGAAATAAGGATTTTGCCTTAACCTAAAAAATTAGGGAGGTTCGAGAATGATCAGCATGGACATATTGAAAGAATTGTGTCAAAAATCCAACTCAAAGAGCATTTTGCTGGTGCTGGACGGTTTGGGAGGAATAAGCCGGATACCGGACGGCAAGACAGAGCTGGAGACGGCATCGACTCCGAACCTTGACAGTCTGGCATGCAATTCCATCACAGGCATGGTTGACCCCATCTCCAAAGGGATTACCCCTGGGAGCGGACCAGCCCATTTATCTTTGTTTGGCTATGATCCAATAAAATATCGGATTGGCAGGGGTGTTTTATCGGCGCTCGGCATAGGTTTCGATTTTCAGCCTTCAGATGTGGCTGCAAGGATAAATTTTGCCACAGTCGCAGAGGACGGAAGGATAACAGACCGCCGGGCGGGCAGGCTCGATACGGAAAAAAACGGGCAGCTTTGCAGCATTTTGAACAGGATCAAGATACCTGGTGTAGAGATATTTGTGCGCACGGTTAAAGAACACAGGGCCATAGTTGTTTTCAGGGGAAACGGGCTTTCGGGAGATTTGACAGATTCGGATCCTCAGAGGGCAGGCGTTTTCCCGTTGCCGGTAAGATCCCATAATGACACTCGTGAGGCAAAAGAGACAGCCAGGCTGGCAAACCGTTTCATTGAAGAATGCAGAGGCATCCTTTCAAAAGAAGAAGTGGCCAATATGGTATTGCTTAGAGGATTCGCACAGTTTTGTCCCCTCCCCTCCATGCATGAGATTTACAAGCTGAATGCCGCTGCAATAGCCAACTATCCCATGTATCGAGGCGTGGCAAGGCTTGTCGGGATGACGGTCCTGGATTGCGGGGAATCGATCGAGGATGAGTTAGACACGCTGGCCAGGGAATTCCAGAATTATGATTTCTTTTATCTGCATATAAAAAAGACAGACAGTTATGGGGAAGATGGCGACTTCGACCAGAAGGTGCATATAATTGAAAAGGTCGATAAGCATATCCCTCAGATCATGAATCTCGACCCCGATGTCATAGTGGTCACGGGCGATCATTCCACGCCTGCTGTCCTTACAGCTCATAGCTGGCATCCCAATCCTGTCCTTTTGTATTCAAGATGGTGCCGGCCTGACAAGGTCAGGGCATTTTCAGAATCGGAATGTATCAATGGGGGGCTTGGTCACATCAATGCGCTGGATATAATGCCGCTGATACTGGCTAACGCCTTGAGGCTGAACAAATTTGGGGCATAAATGGGCATTCTGCCTTTTAACAGGCCTGCTGGATGCCATTTTTCCGCCTGTGTGCGTTTTGTGCGGAAGCAGGCTCTCATCCGGCGGCATAACAGCTTGTAAGGATTGTTGGGCAAAGGCAGGGGAGATAGTCGGCCCTTTATGCAATAAATGCGGCACCCCGATCCTTTCTCAGGACGGAGGGGGATGCGATTTCACCTATCTATGCGGCATATGCAGGCAGAGAGAATGGCATTTTGACATTGCCAGGGCTGCATACATTTTTGATGGGCCCGTAAAAGACGCCATACATTTGATGAAATATCAGGGGCATTTTTTAATGGGCAGGTGGCTGGGCAATAAGATGGCACAGATCATTGCTGAAGAAGATTATTATAAGAAAAAAGATAAAACACATTGCATGATCATACCAGTCCCCCTTTCCCCTGAAAGGTTAAGGCAGAGGGAGTTCAATCAGTCTGCTATATTGGCAAGCTCTGTCGGCAGGGTCCTGGACCTGCCGGTATATAGCGGGCTTCTTGAGAGATTAAATGGCGACAGGCCCCAAGTCGGGTTGACAACAAAAGAGAGGTGGTCTAATGTCAGAGGAAGGTTTTTGGTCAGCAGCCCTGAACGGGTCATTAACAAACGGATTATCCTGGTGGATGATGTTATCACAACAGGCGCAACCGTGAATGAATGTGCAAGGACATTAAAACAAAAAGGGGCGTCAGCGGTGGATGTATGGACACTTGCGCGTGCGGCACAGCGATTCTCATTATGAAAATTAATTGGAATGAAGGCGTATTCTGGATTTAAGTAATTCTTCTAAACAGCCCCATCTTTTAAAAGAAAGCGGTCATAATGAGAATAGCTGAATACGCAATGATCGAATGTAATACCAATATGATAATGTCCAATTACACCAAAGTAGAAATGTCCAAAGTAAGGTTTGCTATAATTACCCGAAAAATGGAA
>JAFGSM010000144.1 GCA_016934595.1 bacterium
CGCATAAAAGCCCTATCACTATCTGTTTCTTACCCCTTTTCCCGTCTCGTTGATATCCCCAGTTCGCAAAAAAATTCTTCTGCCCCTTAAATTAGCGCCCTTCGGGCGGACTTTGTTAAACCTGCCCGAAAACCCGCATAGAAAAAATGAAAATTCCTATGCGATAAATTTATTTTAAATTCTTTTCTATTATCTTTATATTCTTTTGGGATAGAGGTGTAAGAATTTTTGAAATTAAATGAGTGTAACCAAAATAGTGCAATTTCTCATTTGTCATTCCGGCGAAAGAAGGAACCCAATGTATCTAGAAAACAGGATGGCAATAAAGATAAATCCTTTCCGAAGCAAGCTGCGGGGTATCTCGTGTAAAAACATTTTTTTGAAGCAATCTTCGGGGAATCAAACACATAGCCATTAAACAGGGAAGGCATCCGCCTCATTAGTGACGTCCATAAGGAATCGTTCAAGACGCTCCCGGTAGAATTCCATCTCTGATGAAGAAATGTGTTTTGGAACCCAGAGGGGATGACCGATCACAAACACCCCCCTTGAAAAAGGCAAGGGGATCAAAAACCGGTCCCAGCTTGACAAGGTTTTTTTTTTGAGCTGCTAAAGGCTAAAGGCACTAGAGGCGCTCCGGTCAGACTGGCGAGCAATATAGCGCCATCCTTTACCCTGTGTCGCGGGCCTCTTGGTCCATCAGGGGTTATAGCCCCGTGCCTTCCTGATTTAATCTCTTTAACCATTCTCCTTATGGCCAAACTGCCCCCCCTTGTGCTTGACCCCCGAACTGTTCTGAACCCGAACCTTGAAACGACGCTGCTTATATATTCCCCGTCCATGTGCTGACTTATAAGGACGGTCGCCTTTTGCCCCAATGCTATGAAAGGCATCATAAGCAGCCTGTCATGCCAGAAGCAATAGATCACCCGCCTGCCTTTTGTCTTTAGCAACCCTTTAAGACGTTCCCTGTGCACCCATTCTATCTTCATGCTCAAGCCAAGCAGCCTCATGATGAGATAACCTGCCAGACCTACGCATGACATAATGAACCTTTTTGAAAAACCTTTTAGCATTATGAATATTTATCCTATGTAAATCCCGGCGATTCTCATTATGGCAAATTTATTTGCAATATATTGTAACTGCTCAATATACTGTGTAAATAATAAATCATTGCCATTTAGAAGCCTATTTTTCCATAACATAATAAGCAGTTACTATACATTGTATATTTAGATACTAAAATATTATACTTTATACATTATTGCAAAATTGCCCCCCAAAAGCGCCATAATGTGAATTGCTGTGTAAATCATGGATTCCGGCTTTCGCAGGAAAGACAAATAAGAAATAGTGCCATTTTGGTTACACTCTTTGAGTTTCCAAAAATCTCATAACCGAGTTTGCGGCCCTGGATGCAGCCCCAGGTTCTCCCAGGGCCTTTCTTACCTTAGCCATGCCCTGAATCATTCTCTGTTTCATAGCAGGGTCATCCAATATCCTTACAGCGGCATCAGCAAGATTTTTCCCTGTTGCATCGAACTGAATAAACTCGGGCACAATCTTTTCTTCTGCCACAATGTTTACCAAACCGACAGCGGTTATATTTATCATTATCCTTGCTATAATATAAGTTAGCAGGCTAAGTTTATATACCAGGACCATGGGCGTGCCGATAATTGCCGCCTCCAGTGTGGCTGTGCCTGATGCGACAAATGCAAGCTCCGACGCCTTTAATGCCTCATATGTATATGCCTGAACTATTGTGATCGACAAATCCTTTCCCAGCTTTTCTATTAAAGGGTCTATCATTTTGCGATCAATAGTGCTGGCAAGGATCAAAACAAACCGCCACGGCCCCGGACGTTCTATACCCAACCTTTTTGCTCCATCAAGCATCACAGGAAGCAAACGGGTGACCTCTCCCTTGCGGCTCCCAGGCAGAAGTGCGATTATTCTTTCCCCTCCATGTATACCGAATTTGACCTTGAATGATTCCTGGCTTACTTCAGGCCTTACGTAATCAAGAAGCGGATGACCCACAAACTCCGCATCGATCAAAGCCTCTTTATAAAAAGATGCCTCAAAAGGGAATATCACCAGTACCTTGTCCACCCATCTCGAGATCAACTTCACCCTTCCCTTCCGCCATGCCCATACCTGGGGACTGATATAATAAATCACCCTGATCCCCTGTTTTTTTGCAACCTTTGCCAGCATGAGATTGAAATCAGGATAGTCTATCAGGATAAGCAGATCGGGTCTTTGTGTCTTGATAAATTCCTTTAAGATGCGAAAGCAGCATCTAATGCTCCTGATCTGGGTCAAAACCTCTATTATTCCTACCACAGCAAGATTGCTGCAATCAAACAGAAGCTCGTCACATTCCGCCTTAATATGTTCCCCGCCTACCCCAAAAAACTCAATGTTACTTTTAAGCCTTTTTATCTCGCTTATCAGCCGGGCCCCGTGGAGATCACCCGAAGCCTCCCCTGCGACCACAAGAATCTTCATAAAAATATCAGCTTTAACAGTGGTGTCAATTATATAATAACCCCCATGACCCAACGGTCACAACGAAGTGCGATAAATGTTGAAATTTATAACTGCCATTTACATCAAAAAGCCGTTCTAAAATACCCAAAAATTAACATAAACCTGTTATCAAATCAAGAAAATCTGTCTAATTGGACATTATCATTTTGCTATCACACAAAACCTGTCTTATTTGCCTCAGGTGAACCATTAAAAATATTTTCATACGTCACATATGGTCTTATTTTGACAAAAATGTAAATCCTGTCTATACTCTTTATACAGGGGAAGTGTATTGTCTTGAATATCAATTAATTAATAGATGATCATGAAAGATGGTAAAAAATCCTGATTTGTTAAAAAAGATAGAATATTCTTTTATTGAAAAAAGGGGGAAACTCTCCTTTGAACATGCCCTCAGGATTTTTACTTCTATGTGGAACGAGGGGGTTCATCTTGGCGTGTTACCCCCCAGAGACCCGTTGGAAGGAATCTCAGTGGATATAAAAATTGCAAAGGCGCTTAATTCATGTTCGAAGAAATCCTTTCCAGGATAGGCAAGATCCTTAAAGAATATGGCCTGCCTTATATGATCATAGGTGGACAGGCGGTTTTGCTCTATGGGGAGCCTCGCCTAACCAGAGATATTGATATAACCCTCGGTGTCAATCTGGATCGTCTTGAGGATATCCTTGCCGTGGTTCAAAAACTTTCCCTTCAGCCTCTTCCCGAAAATATAGAAGATTTCGTCCAACAAACTATGGTTTTGCCCACACTGGATGAAATAACGGGTATCAGGGTGGATTTTATCTTCTCATTTACGCCCTATGAGACAGGGGCCATAAAAAGGTCAAACAGGATTGCTATATTGGGAGAGGATGTCAGTTTTGCCTCCGCTGAGGATGTGATTATTCATAAGGTCTTTTCCGGAAGACCCCGTGATATGGAAGATGTGGTTTCCATTATCCGAAAAAACCAGGATATCGATAAGAATTATATACGGGATTGGCTCATAAAATTTGATGAATCCTCCGGTGATAAGCGCTTTTTAAAAACCTTCGAACTGATATTGAAGGATTCAAAGTAACCCCCATGACCTTGCAGTCACAACGAAGCATGAAAATGAATAAAAAAAAAGTATTGTTCGATCATTTTCATATAAAATAAGAAGGAATGTGAAAAAATCAGAACAATCGGCAAAAGGCAAAATTCTATTGCAGAGTTTATACCTCCTAAAAATCGCGCAGGAAAATATGGGCCGCCCTTATCAAAAATATATATGAAGTGGACCTGTCTTTTATTTCCCTGTGTTGTAAATTGCCCTCCCCTTCATCTTCTGATAAATTCGATTTGAATATTTGCCTTGATAAAAGTCGAAATTCTTCTTATACTTTTTTTCAGAAACGCAAATCCCATCTTACAATAAAATTTGAGTGTAACCAAAATGGTGCAATTTTCATTTGTCATTTCGGAAAAAGATAGAGCCCAGTAAATCTGGAAACTTGGAACAAGCAACAATGTTATATTTTGGTTACACTCAAATTATTTGATATTATAACACACATGGATGGCCTAAAGGATTTTGAAAAGGAAAAACACAACTCTGTTAAAATCTCTCTGAATAGATCCAAAAAATACGCTTTTTTGAAGTTTACACACATTCTATACTTTTCATTAATTCATTCGCAATATTTGAGCTTTCAATACGCATGATGCTTTCCTGTGCGCTCCCATAGCTCAACAGATTGATACTGCCATACCACACTATCTTTTGATCCATGATTGCAACTTTCTGGTGGATATTGGTTTTAAAAACGACACTTAAACCATTAGTTGTTAACATGTCCAGCGCCCTTTGCAAGGCTTTATGCTCCTTGGGTGTAAAGTCCTCTTTAGGCCTGGTCACGACAATAACGCGGATGTCTTTGCCGGTTGAGCCTTTCAGTTGTTGCATCATTTGGAAGGCGCGTCTTTTTCTGACAAACGGGCTTACGATCAGGATCTCCTTTTTGGCGACAACAATATCCTGATTGAAAACAGGTAAAAAATTATCCTTATCAAAGATTGATGGTCTCGTAAAAAGTCCCAAATTGGCAATTTTGGTAATCATAACTATCTGATTTTATTAGACAGTATTCTTGGAAATTCGACTTTTTACGAGACCATCAAGATTATATCCAAAGATGCATCCGTGATCTCCCCGCCTTTGACCTTATATCCCATCGAAGAGTATCCGTTGAGCCTTTTTTGATACATGTTCTCCAGCATCCTTACCTGGATATCCACATAATCATAAATCCGCACCTCTTTTTTTGTCTTAAACAGACGGTGAAGCCTGCCGGCATATTGCTGCAGCGTGCCTTTCCACGATACCGGCATAGCCAAAAACAGCGTGTCAAGACGCGGTTCGTCAAAACCTTCGCCGATAAAATGACCGGTAGCCACCAGGATGATCTGCTTGTCAGCAGGAATATCAGTGAGGCTTTGAAATACCTTCTGAGTCGTTTTTTTCCCCATGCCGCCCGTCAGTGTTATAACATCCGGAACCTCCTCCTTCAACTTTCTTGCAAGCAGTTCAACATGTGCGGTCCGCAGGGATAGAATAATGCAGTTTCTGCCTTCTTGATAATTTTTCAGCACATCTTCGATAATTAGCTGATTCCTAAAGTCGCTGCCCATGATTTCGGCATATAATTCTTGGATGGATACATCCTTTTCATCCCTGCCCATAGGCGCCCTTAAAGATGTAAATCGGGGGATAATATAATGATCAAAAGGCCTTTTCTCCGCCTGTTTTTTTGGATTATCCTGATACCGAATGGGGCCGCAATGCATGAACAGAACCGGATGATGCCCGTCTTTCCTTGTTGGTGTGGCAGTCAGGCCATAGATATATTTCGCATTTGTAGTTTTCAGGATCTGTTCATAGGTGAATGCTGATGCATGATGACACTCATCGGCAATAATTATCCCGTAATCCTTGACACATTCCTTGACCTCTCCCTGCCGGCTTAACGATTGCATCACCGCAATATCCACAATGCCGCTTAACGCATTTTTGCCTGCGCCCAATTGGCCGATCACACTTATTTTTTTCTTTCGCCCGCGTTTCTTTCTTTTATCGACAGCCTGATCGGCAGCCTTCTCCGGCAATGGTTCATTGACGCTCAGGAATCTTGATAGCTTTTCTTTCCATTGCGACAGCAGACTGACCTTGTCAACCAGGATCAGCGTGTTCAATTTTTTCTCGGCAATCAGCTTAATAGCCACGATTGTTTTGCCAAAGGCCGTTGTGCCTGAAAGTATTAAGTTGCATATAATTTGTTTTTGCATTTGGAGCAGGGAATCCTGGGCCTGCCGCATACCCCTGTTTGCCACTGGTTCAGACAAACTGGTGAATAACCCGATGCGCCCTTGCTTTTATTCTCCCATCGCTTTGCATAGACATCTTCACGGCCATTGAAAAGTGACATAAAGAGACGGATCTTGGAGAGAGAATCCGATGTGCTGCTTACATCTGAAAAGCAATTCTTGTCATCGGTTTCATCATCTGGAAGGGTATTTTCTTCATCTATTTTTTCAGAACTATTTTGGGAGAAGTCTTTTTTAAGAATATTCTGTGAGTCCCCGGATTCCGTTATCCCGAGTTTTGCCTTCAATATACTGTTTTCTTCTGTTAGACGGCTATTTTCATTTAATAGAAGATGGTACTTTTCGAGCAGCTCCTTATAATCCATATCATGGATTTTCATTACGATAATTATGGTAAGTCATGAAGAGGTTCCTGGCACAAACTTTATCTTAAGCCCCATCCAGGGAAGCA
>JAFGSM010000145.1 GCA_016934595.1 bacterium
CAATTGTTACAGTCAATATTTATTCTGGAATACAGTTTGCATTATTTATTAACCAAATATACTGTTAATAAAATCATATTATAAGTATTATTATTTAAATAACCTAATTAAAGAAAATGCACCTTGTTCATAGCATAAGTATTCATAAGATCGTAATAAGTCCGTTACCGAAGCGTATATCTTAAGAAGAAAGGCTCTTAATTAAAGAGCAAACTCAGTCTTAGGGGCTTAAAAAGCATCCTTGGCTACGTAATGACTTTTTACGAATCCATAAATAATAACATTATCAAAGAAAGGGGCTATCATATGTTATATGAATTATTATGGATTCCGGTTTTGGGAAGTTTGTGTTTTTTATGCGCATGGCTTTCTAACCTGGCTTAATTTCCATGCCTTTCTATTACAATTTTTTGGGTTAATGTTTCAAACTATAAATCAAAATTTAAGAGTGATCGATTTTACAGTCTAAATAAGAGGATGTCTTCCCCCTCCTATAATAATAGGACCTTTATCCCTCAAATTTGACATCTTTCTTTGACCGAAGATTCCCTGCAGTCTGTTGCAGGGAATCTTCGATTTTAAAACGAGGGTATCTGCCCAAGTATCTTTTTCGGATATAAACCCCGTGATTCCAAAAACTAATCAAAATGTTGGTGTAAAAAAACTGCCTCTCCCAAAATTTAGAGTTAGTTACCAGGGTCACTTGATCTACATAATTTCTATACTTTTCCTATCATATTTTTTCATCATACAGTTATATCAATTTCAATAAATATTTTCTAACTTTATCATTGTAGATAGGCAAAACCTATTTATTTTATTGATATTTCCTTCTGATTGTCCTCAAAGAGCTGTCTTTAAAGAAGAGTCGAATCCTATGGCATAGTAGTTGCTCTAATAATCCGACGACAAGAAAATATCTTGTCAAAAAACCATCAAGCGACATACATCATACATATTTATATATATTATAAAGAATATTGTAAAGAGAATGAATTTCATCTTGAGGTGTAATAGTGATCAGTCTAGATATTAGAAAAATAGCCCATTTTTTTACCCTTATATTGGTCATCCTGCTCATCTGGGCAAGCAAGGGGTTTTTGAAATCATACCCCTTGATAAGCGCCCCGATTCTCATGTTGTTCACTATCCTCTATCTTGTTATAGCCATTCGCTTCAAATCCAGATTTTTTATATATCCATCAATCGTCTTGTTTACGCTGGCATATTTTCTGACCTCATACTACATAAATCCCTATTTCTATCAGGCACCGCTGCTTTCGGTCACCTTGGTTGGAATTTTTCTCCTATCTGCCTTAAAACTTAAAAAGACGCATCTCCTGTTTTCGCCTCTGATACAGAGTATTTATGTATTGATAGTAACCTTTACTCTTTTTATAATTTATCATATCAACCATTATACACTGACAGACCAAATAGTCGCGGTCATTACCCTGACTTTCTTTTCATCCTTTATTTGGCTGCTTAACATAAAAAAAGGCAAACAACGCTTTAAATACTGGTCATTGATCACAATATCCCTTGCTTTTCTTTTTCTGCTATTTTCCTTAACCTATATTCCGGCTTGGCATTACAGCCTTTATCTGATGGCGTTTTTTGTCTGCATGATGCATCTTGGCACATTAGTACATAGAAAGAAGGATTACAAACAGGCGAAGCCATTTTACTGGGTCGGTTTTGTGGGATTGGGTATAGCTCCGCTCTATTCCATACATCATACCAATATCCTGCTTTTCCTTCAGGCCGCGCTCGCACTGCATTTCTGGGAGATACACCTTGAAATCAAAAAGATCGAACCCGATTGTCAAAAAAAAGGCTGGATCTGCCGTATTCTCAATATAATTGTCTATCCATTAACCGTTATCAGCCTTGCGCTTATTGTACAACAGCATTTTCCAATCTCATTCAATATCATAGGAACCTGCCTGATCTTTGCATTTCTGTATTTTAAGATGGCTCACGAACACAGGCTTGTATGGAAAAATGCCAACATTATTCTGATCATTCTGGGAACTGTTTTTTTAACGATCTCCTATATTACTGCGCTATTTTTGTTCCTAAATCCAAACGACAACCCCATAGCCTGTATTGCCTCTGTGCCTTTAGTCTGGATTTTGTTATTTATAGGCATTACATATCATAAGGATAATTCAAATAAAATAGGCCTTGCGATATACAAGACACAATATCTGTCGATGGTGGTTTCACTGATCTTTCCTCTCTTTTTAAACAAGGCAGACATGGCGATACTACTGGTTCTTGATCTGTCATTTCTTCTTACCTATATGATAATGTATATGAAGGACAGGTGGTGGGGATTTTTTTACTCCATCCCGTTCAGTCTCTCATATCTCTATTACCTCTTTGTGGTAGAGGCGTCAATACCAGATGCATTCATAAGCATGTCCTTCCTGTTCCCTGGGATTGCCGCCACATTAATGGCCTTATGGCTCCATTCTAAAGGCTCGAAATGGAGCGAATTGTTTTATTTCTGGTGGTATACGCTAAGCGCAATGGCACTGGTCTCATTAAATCCGTCACATATGTCTGTAGGGTATAGCCTTGCGCTATGGGGGCTGATGTATCTCATGGTTGCCACATTCGCCAAAACAATCGAAGATAGACAAAGGTCGTGTCTCATGACGGCCGGTCATACGACGCTTTTCTCCGCTGCCTTATTGATGGCCTTTTTGGGGAATCCAACGGCTGCCCTTCAAGTTTATATGCTAATTGGAATTGGATACTTGATCAGCTTTTTGGTCAAAAAAAAGGAGTTCTATCTCTATCCGGCAGCCATAGCAGGCTCGTTCAGTTATTACCTGTACTTCCTCTATGGTGTTAGATGGGATATAGCCCATATTGGAGCTATACCTTTTCTAATCCTCGTTTATACCGTCTGGTATCTTTTGGACATAAAATATCATACAAATAAAGGGATAGCCTTAAAAAGGATCGGTCACCTGACGGCTTTGTTCTATACCATAGCAATGCTCTTAACTAATGCGTCCGAAATCCATGTAGGGATTGCGATTCTTTCACTGTGCATATATGCGGCTATCTATTCCCTTTTGATCTCTATCCATAAGGGATACGACATCCTTTTCCTTGGATTTGGTTTTTTTTCTTTGATTTATTTTGAGGCCATAGGCATATCGAAAGCCATAACCCCCGACATACACCTGATGCTCTTCTGCCTTATCATGATACCTTTATGCATAACCGGTTATTTCCTGTGGAAGGGCAAATTTGAAGACTGGGCATTTCCCTTATTCGATCTTGCGGTCATCATATCCCTTATTGCCACGCTTGTATCTTTATCTCAAGGATATGTCTGGACAACACAGTCAATTCTTGTCATAAGCGCTGTTCTTTTTATGGCGCTTTCGCTAACCCTTAAAAAAGACCTGTATATCTATCTTACTACCTTATGTCTCGGCCTTTCCGCATATAACTCACTTATAGCTACAAAAGACACGTTTGGAATCGATCTTGTAGTGTATATAATTTATACCCTGATATTTATTGGCATCCTGTTTTTCCTTCCCATAATAAAACGTATTTTAAATTTCTCTTTTCCAAGATATATGGTGAGGGCCATAAACTGGAAATCGGCGTTCTTTTACGGCTCTTTTATCTTTACAATGACACTGATCTTCTTCTTCCTTTATTCGCTTCAGTTGGCGAATTTCCCTGGTTTCTGCACCAAATGCCACTTCATGAAACCATATGCGGATGCATGGGCGCATTCCACACACAAAGAGGTCAACTGCGTGGGATGCCATTTCGAACCCGGTCTGAGGCCTTTGATAAAAGGCAAAATCAACGGGGTTGTGTCTGTGATCAAATATATGACTCATACCTATTCAATCAAGCCTAAATCAGAGATAAGCGATACAAGCTGCTTAAGGAGCGGATGCCACAACAAGATGGACCTCAACAAAGAAATCGGTTATAAAAAAGGCATTTATTTCAACCATATGCATCATCTGAAAACGCTCCCGAGGGGCAAGCAACTGCGTTGCACTACCTGTCATTCCCAGATCGTGCAGGGTGAGCATCTAACAGTAACAGAATCTATATGCTTTACCTGTCATTTTATTGAGAGGAATAAAGAAGGTATCGGGATAGGAAGGTGCATGTCCTGCCATGAATCCCCCATAAAGCCTGTAGTTTTTCAGGGGATAGAGTTTAATCACCGATCTTTCATGGAAGGGAAATCCGATACACTTTGCATTGACTGCCATGCTGGAGTGACACAGGGAGAAGGGGAAGTCCCTACGGAGCGCTGTTATTCCTGTCATTCAGAACAAAATCCGGATCTGAGCGATCCTGAATCCCTGCATTTTGAACATATAACAAAACGAAAGGTGGAATGTTTTGAATGTCACCTGGACATCCGGCATGGATTAAGGGACATGTCAAACCAGTTCAGATGGGATTGCAAGGAATGTCATAACTCCTCTCACACAGTGCCGGAAAAGATGTATATAGGGATCGGTGCGATGGAAATAGCAGGCAAACCTGACCCGATGTTCACAGCGAAGGTTTCGTGCAGGGGATGCCATAAATATAAGAAAACCGTACAGATTGGCAGCCTTTCCTTCGAGACTACCAAAGCCGATGTCAAATCATGCGATGATTGTCATGGCATGGATTCAGGATATACGGATCTTGCCATAGAATGGCAGAACGAAATCAGGGAAATAATGGAAAGGGTTTCTGCTCTAAGAAAAAGGCTGGAAAATCCGATAAAAGATATGACGTTCACAAAACCAACAAAGATTACAGATGAGATTCTTCAGAGATTTCAGAGGGCGGAGGCAAATTTTCAGTTTATTCAAGCAGATGGAAGTTACGGCGTGCATAATTATCCTTACTCCATTGATATCCTGGCATCTATAGAAAAGGATTTTAATATCTGTTTGTCATCTATAAGTGAAACACCCGTGAATCTTCGATTCACAAAGGGGAATGAAAATACCCAAAGGGAATTTTCAGACGAATAAAACGGCTTGTAATAAAGATAGTTGAGGAAACAATTTTATGAAATGGGCCTTGAATCAAAACACTACTGATGATGGTTTTGTAGCAAGGGTTGAGAAAACAAGCGGACAAAACATTTCATCATGTTATCAATGCGGCAAATGCTCAGCAGGATGTCCGGTCTGCAGGGATATGGACCTTGCGCCCAATCAGATCATGCGTTTTCTCCAACTTGGGATCAGGGACACAGTTCTTGCCAGCCGGACTATATGGCTGTGCGCATCCTGCCAGACATGCAGCATAAGGTGTCCTCAGATTATAGATCTTGCCAGGGTTATGGACAGTCTGAGGATCATTTCACAAAGGAAAGAGATGGAATCCGCTCCTAACGACTGGCAGAGCCTCCTGGCCGGTATATGGAACCGGTTTAAAGAAAGCATGATCTACATACTCCAGATGGATGCCAGATCCAACCTCCGTTGTTTCAACCACATCTTTCTGGACAGCATACATTATTATGGCCGCGTTTTTGAGCCGGCCCTAATATTTAACTATAACATAAACAGCGGGTATCTGTTTTCGAACTTTCTGAAGGCCCCTGTCATGCTGTTAAAGTCCAAGATAAAATTTCTCCCGGTCGAGGTGCGAAGAAGGGATAAGGTACAGAAAATATTTGAACGGGTCAAAATGATGGAAAGGGAAGAAGAATGACGAAATATGCCTATTATCCTGGTTGCTCTCTTCATTCGGTGGCCAAAGAATACGACCTCTCTATGAAGGCTGTTTGCAGAGCGTTGGGGATAGATTTGATAGAGATTCCCGACTGGATATGCTGCGGCTCCAGCCCGGCGCATACCACGAGTCATCTGCTCTCTCTGGCCCTTCCCATTTCCAATTGCATATGGGCCGAAAATCAGGGGCTTGATATTATAGCCCCTTGTGCCTCTTGCTTCAGCAGGCTGAAGATAGCCAACCTGGAAATCAAAAAAGACGGCAAGATACGTCAAAAGGTCAACCGGATAATAGAAGAAGAATATAAAGGGACTGTAGATATACTCAACCCGCTGCAGTTATTCAACCGCATGGACATGCACGGCGAAATAAAGAACCTGGTAAAGATAGACATGTCCGGCATTAAGGTGGCATGCTATTATGGATGTCTCCTTTCAAGGCCAGGAGATATTGCAGGAGAGGATGACTGTGAACACCCCAAAAAGATGGACCAAATCATAACGACCATAGGGGCGTCTACGTGCGACTGGCAATGCAAGACAGAATGCTGCGGGGCAAGCCTTGCCATAACCCAGCCCAAGGTGGCCTTCAGGCTGGTATGCGAGGTTTTAAACTCCGCCATGGAAAACGGGGCGGACTGCATAGCCGTAGCCTGCCCGCTTTGTCAATCAAACCTTGACATGAGACAATCCGAGGTCTCCGATCACCTTGGCAAGGATATACACCTGCCGGTGGTTTATTTTACACAATTAATAGGATTGGCTATAGGGATAAATCAAGAGGCCCTGGGGCTTAAGCATCTGATTACAGCACCATTTTCATTGTTTGAAGAGAAGTGCAACCTGTCTATGGCGATAGCAAAGGGATAGAAAGGGGATAATATGGCGCGTATCGGGGTTTTTGTCTGCTGGTGCGGATCAAACATCGCTGAAACAGTAGATGTAAAGGAAGTGGCGAAATATGCCGGATGCCTTCCCGGGGTTGTCATTTCCATTGACAACAAATATATGTGTTCTGATCCTGGTCAGAGGCTTATCCTTGATGCGATACAAAAAGAAAAGCTCACAGGGGTTGTGGTGGCTGCATGTTCTCCGAGGATGCACGAGGTCACATACAGAAGGACGGTAGCGCAGATCGGATTCAACCCCTATATGCTTGAGATGGCAAACCTAAGAGAGCACTGCTCATGGGTCCATCCTGATAAAAGAATGGCCACGGAAAAAGCCAAAGACCTTGTGCGCCTTATGGTAGAAAAGGTCAAGCGGAACCAACCCCTTTACAATGTCCAAATCCCTGTAACCAAAAAGGCGCTTGTAATAGGCGGCGGGATCGCCGGCATACAAGCGGCGCTGGACATTGCCCAGGGCGGATACGAGGTGATACTTGTAGAGAAAAGCCCTTCCATCGGTGGGCATATGGCTCAACTCGATGAGACGTTCCCTACACTTGATTGTTCCCAGTGCATCCTCACCCCAAGGATGGTCGAGGTGGCTCAAAATACCAGGATAAGGCTTTACACCTATTCTGAAGTGGAGGCCGTGGATGGCTATATCGGCAACTTTCAGGTGACTATCCGGAAAAAGGCCCGATCCGTAGATATAAAAAAATGCACAGGTTGCGGCCAGTGCATACAAAAATGCCCCACAAAGACAAAGAGCGAATTTGATGCTGGCATGGGCATCAGAAAGGCCATATATGTCCCATTCCCCCAGGCAGTTCCGAATAAACCTGTGATAGACAGGGATATCTGCCTGAAGTTTACAAAGGACAGATGCGGCGCATGTCAAAAGGTGTGTCCAACAGGGGCGATAAACTATGAGCAGCAGGACGAATTCGTAACAGAGGATGTAGGCGCCATCATCTGCGCCACAGGATATGAATTGACAGAAACCCATATATACCCTGAATACGGAAATGACCCTGATATCATATCAGGTCTCCAATTTGAGAGGCTTGTAAGCGCCTCAGGGCCTACTCTCGGGGAACTGAAAAGGCCATCTGACGGCAATGCCCCGCAGAGCATCGTATTTTTGCAGTGCGTAGGTTCCAGGGATCCACTGGCCGGCAGGCCTTACTGCTCAAAGATATGCTGCATGTATACGGCCAAACATACTATGCTTTACAGACATAAAGTCCACAATGGAAAGGCTTATGTCTTCTATATGGACATAAGGGCAGGCGGAAAAAATTATGACGAATTTGTGCGCAGGGCTATTGAGGAAGATCATGCCATATACATCAGGGGCAGGGTCTCCCGTATATACCGCAAGGGAGAAAAGCTGATTGTGCTTGGGGCAGACACCCTGCTCGGAGCCCAGGTTGAGATAGAGGCGGACATGATAGTGCTTGCCACAGCAACCGTAGCGCCTAAGGGGATAGAAAAACTGGCCCAGATGCTTGGTGTGTCTTATGACCTGCATAATTTTATGTGCGAGGCGCACCCGAAGCTCAGGCCAGTCGAGACAAACAGCGCAGGGGTTTACCTTGCAGGGGCATGTCAGGCTCCAAAGGACATCCCCGAATCCGTGGCTCAGGCAGGCGCTGCCGCAAGCAAAGTCCTGGGTCTTTTCGGGCAAAAGGAACTATCCAGGGAACCAATAGTTGCCCAGGTTAATCAAAGCACATGCGCGGGCTGTTTCACATGCAAGGAGGTATGCGCATATAAGGCCATTGAAATCCGTGAGATCAAGGACAAAAAGGGGAATCTGATAAAATTTGTCGCCGAGGTAAATAAGGGCAAATGCCAGGGATGCGGAGCATGCGCGGCTACTTGCCGGTCAAACAGCATAGAGCTTTGCGGATTTACGGATTCACAGATATTCTCCCAGATTAATCACCTGACAGATGGGGTAACCATCGAGGAACCGCCTGGAGAAGTCCCGATGGACGCCGAAGAAACCCAGGGTGTTTCTGAAGAAACAGAGAAAGAAAGGCTAATTGAAAAACCGGCGCTTGCTGGGCAAAAGGTGAAAAATTAAATGGAGAGGATAATGAAAAAGATAAAGGATAAGCCCCAGGAAAGTGAAGACCTCTTACTGGAAAAAGACAGGCTATGGCAGCCCAGGATCGTTGCCTTTCTTTGCAATTGGTGCTCCTATGCAGGAGCGGACCTGGCAGGCACAAGCCGTATTAAATATAATCCGCAGATAAGGATCATAAGGGTCCCCTGTTCCGGAAGGGTGAATCCTTTATTTATACTCCGTGCGTTTATCGACGGAGCGGATGGAGTCCTTGTATCAGGCTGTCATCCTGGTGACTGTCATTATTCTACCGGCAACTACTTTGCGCGCAGAAAATTCGCCCTCTTGAAAAGGCTCATAGAATTCTGTGGGATGGATGAACGCAGAATACATTTTTCGTGGGTCTCTGCTGCCGAAGGATCTAAATGGTCTCAGGTTGTCAATGATGTGGTCAATGCCGTTTATCAGGCCGGGCCATTCACTGGTTTTGACCTTCCGGTCTTCTCAAAAGAGACTGAAATAGAAACACCGGCGGATTTGTGTAAACAAGGGCCAGAAAGATTTGCATATTCAATAGACTTGATGAGCAGGACAGGTAAAAAATGATGGATGATCTCAAAACAAGACTCAAAGAAATGCTGACATCCGGCGCCATTGGGATGGTTATAGGCTATGGTCAAAAGGAAATATACATGGCGGATGGATCCCGGGAATACAGGACATGTCCTGTGTTTTTGTCCAGGGATACAGAAATCGACAGGCTTGTCTGGAACAGGCATTGCGTGCAAAATCTGGTGACTTATCTGACAAAAGAGGAATATAAAGAATCCGGAAAGATCGCCCTCATGGTAAAGCCATGCGATCTCAAGGCCATTCATGTCCTTGAGCAGGAAAAACAGATAGACAGAAAGAGGTTGTTCATAATCGGTCTTACATGCAAAGGTGTCATGGCAGAAAAAATGGGCATTGATGAGGGGCACTTGGCTGGTAAATGCATAAAATGCCTTGATTCATCCGGAAAATCATCCGCAGTTTGCACGCCTGATGAGGCAGATATTGTAATAGAAACCCTTCCAGATGGGGACATGCCTCCAAAAGGCAAAGATATTTCATCTGATCTGGAGGGATTCGAAAAAATGCCATCCGAAAAAAGGTGGGCATTTTGGCAGAATCAGTTCCTGAAATGCCTGAGATGCTATGCATGTCGCTCTGCGTGCCCTATGTGTTATTGCGAGCAGTGCATATGCGATATGAGCAGGCCTCAATGGATCGATAAAAGCCCGCATCTTAAGGGCAATTTTCTTTTTCACATAGTGAGGGCCTTTCATTTAACAGGACGCTGTGTAGGATGCGGCGAGTGTGAGAGGGTATGTCCGATGGGCATCCCCCTTATGTTGATCAATCAAAAGATGATAGATACCGTCAAAGATCTCTACGGTTATGAGTCAGGCAAGGATCCTGAGCAGGCCCCATTGTTGAGCCAATTTAAGATGGACGACGATCAATCCTTTATAAAGTAAACAAAAAACTATGAATGCAAACAACAATTGAAACGGATATAAAACAGGTAGAAACGATGAACAAACAGATCAGCAAAAAGGCGATTGATGCCATAATTTCTGAATTGACGGAAGGCTGCCAGATATTTGCGCCCGTTGTCCAGGACGGTATAAAGCTTTATAAACAGATAGAATCGCCTGAGCAGATCAACTGGGGACATGGAAATTGCCACCGTTCGCTTAAGGAACTCTTTTTCCCAATAACAGAACCCGTTTTTTCTTTCCGTCAAACAAGAAAGGGCATTCAGATAGAAACACCAGGAAATCATAACAAAAAAAGGGTTGTTATCGGAGCAAGGCCCTGCGATTGCAATGCGTTGAGCATTACGGACAAGGTGTTCAAATGGGACTATGAAGATGAACTATATCTATCGTTCAGGGAGAATACTCTAATCATAGGGGTTTCATGCATCCAGCCCGAACCATTCTGTTTCTGCACCGCACTTAATCTTTCACCCTTTGATGAAACAGGAAGCGATATCCTTTTGACCGAAACCGGAAAAGGGATTTATCATGCAAATATAATAACGGAAAAGGGGGTGGCCCTTTTTGAAAGATTCAAAGAACACTTCACCGAAGCATCCCCCGATCAGTCTGCCAGGAAGGATGCCATGCTTAAAGACATTGTCTCCAAAATGCCTGCCCCGTTTCCTATGCAGGATATAAAGACATGGCTTGATAAAAATTTTGATCACCCCGTGTGGGAAGAGATCGCTTTAGGCTGCATAGGCTGCGGAACCTGCACATATCTTTGCCCAACCTGCCATTGTTTCGATATCACAGACGAATCAAGGGGATATGCCGGAGAAAGGCTCAGAAACTGGGACTCCTGCGCATTCGGCCATTTCACGCAAATGCCTGCGCATCAACCCCGCCCTTTGCAATGGCAAAGGTTCAGGCAGCGGGTTATGCATAAATTCAAATATTACATAGATAGATTCTCACGCCTGGCATGTGTCGGATGCGGCAGGTGCAGGTCGCTATGCCCTGCAGGAAAGGACACAGTGGAGGTTATTCAAACACTGCAAAAGCAAATCGATCTAGCCGAAACAGGTCCGAAGACAAACAAAAAAGGGTGATAAGGATGAATCATTTATATAAACCGACTCTGATGAAGATCGAACAGATAAAGGAAGAGACGTCAGACGTAAAGACCTTCAGGCTGGTATTTTTGGATCCTTTGCTTAAAGAGACATTCCAGTTCAAGGCTGGACAGTTTGCGGAAATATCCGTATTCGGAGAGGGCGAAGCCACATTCTGCATAGCCTCATCCCCGACCTGGCATGGATTTATAGAGTGCAGTGTCAAGAGGGCAGGCAAGGTAACCCAGGCGCTTCATCAGATGGATGTCGGAGATACTGTAGGATTTCGGGGACCTTATGGCAACCATTTTCCTGTTGAAGAGATGAGAAAGAAAGACCTTGTATTTGTGGCTGGCGGCATAGGGCTAGCTCCATTGAGATCCCTTATATGGAACTGCCTTTATTCACGAGATCAGTTTGGCAAAATAACCATACTCTATGGAGCAAGGAGCGTGGCGGACCTTGTATATAAAGAGGAATTAAAGACATGGGAAACCAGGCATGACACCTATTTTATAAAAACCGTAGACCCTGGAGGAGAAACAAATGACTGGGATGGAAAGATCGGCTTTGTGCCATTAGTGATGCGGGACCTTGATATCAATCCACAAAATGCCTATGCAATCGTATGCGGTCCCCCTGTCATGATAAAGTTCACTGTACAGGGTCTTGATGCAATGGGATTCAGCCCTGAAAAGATCATAACAACACTTGAAATGAAAATGAAATGCGGCCTGGGGAAATGCGGCAGATGCAATATCGGCCACACTTACGTCTGTAAAGACGGCCCAGTATTCTCTTTTGCAGAGATCCAGGCAATGCCTGCAGAATTTTGAAAGGAGTGATTAAGATGCCGGAGACAAAAAAGGTCCTGCTTGTCGACGATGATGTCGATCTTGTTGAGGCAAACAAGATTGTACTCGAGGCAAACGGGTACACTGTAGTAACAGCTTACAATGGTGAAGACGGACTGAATACCGCTCTAAAGGAAACGCCGGACATAATAATACTTGATGTATCCATGGAAAAAAAGGACGAGGGTTTTTATGTAAGCCAGCGCATCCGCAGCCGCCCTGAGATAGCAAAGACCCCTATTCTTATGATCACGGCAATACACAAATGCACAAAGCTCAAGTTTTCGCCTCAAACGGACGGGGAATATCTGCCGGTTAATGAGTTTCTGGATAAACCGGTTGATCCTAGCACACTGATTAGCCTGGTGGAAAAATGGATAAAGGCATCTCAAAACTGATCAGGCCATTGACCTGCCTGAAAAAGAGACTGGCCTTCAAGGTGATCCTCTGGATAGGATTGATCCTTGTTGTCTTTCTTGAATTGGTCTGCTATCTGGATCTCAGGTCGCATAAGAATTTATTGTTCAAGCAGATGAAAGAGGAGGCATACCGCCTGAGCGATATTATCAAAAGAAGCACGCATCATGACATGATGCGGGCAAGAAGCAATGAATTACAGGAGGTGCTTGAGACCATAGGCTCCCAGGAGGATGTAAGAAAGGCAAGGATAATCGAACGGGGCAGGGTAAAAATGGCATCCCAAAAGGAAGAGGTGGGCAGAGAGGTAGACAAAAAGGCAGAGGCTTGTTATGACTGCCATGAAGAGGAGGGTAAAAAACCCCTGACCGTAACCCGCTACCGGTTTTTTAAAACCGAGGATGGAGAGCGTGTCCTGGGTTTTGTGAATCCTTTGTATAATGATGAAGAATGCCACTCCTGTCATGGTTCCGATACCGAGGTCCTGGGTGTCCTCGACATCATCCTGTCCATGGAGAAGGTGTATAAAAATATAAATATACATCAAAACCGTTCATTCATTTTTATCTTGGCCGGCTTTGTCCTGATAGCCATTTCAATAGGTATCCTAATTCTGAGGTTTGTCAACCGCCCCATAAAACAGCTATCAGACGGAACTAAAAGGATCACAAACGGGGACCTTAAATACCATATCCCAATAAACACGGAAGACGAAATCGGCGAACTGGCTGCGTCATTCAACAATATGACGGATAATCTAAGGGCGTCAAGGAAGGAGATAGAGGCGTGGAATGAGGAGCTTTCGGACAGGGTTAAAGTGGCGACGACACAGCTTGAAAAGACCAATAATGATCTTGAGATAGCAAATAAGAAATTGAGCGAATCCGACAAAAAAAAATCGGAGGTCGTCATGCTGGTCGCCCATGACATAAGGGCGCCCCTTGCATCCATAAAGAGCTGCCTTAAGGTGGTTCTGGATGGATATCTGAAAAACGACCGCCCAAAAGAGATGGAAATGATAAGAAGGGCGGAAGAAAGGGTTGAATCGCAACTGGATTTTGTCAAAAACCTTCTGGATTTTACCCGTATGGAAGAAGAGCACAGGGAGATGAGACCTATCGAAATCAAGCCTATCGTAAAGAACGTGGCGGATATGATGCAGGCATGGGCCAATGACAAACATATCAAAGTCGAGATCAGAAACCTCCCTGATGTAAGCATTATGGGAGATGAAGACCTGATCGAACGTTCACTGGCCAATCTAATCTCAAATGCAATAAAATATAATCCCCCTGATACCCTTATCTGGGTTGACTGCCTTTTGAAGGGCGAGCTTTTGGAGATCGAGGTAGGTGACAATGGTGTAGGAATACCCGATGACGAGATCCCCGAACTTTTTGAAATACTCTTTAGAGGAGTAAACGCAAGAAGGCAGCAAGAGCATGGATCAGGGCTGGGCCTTTCCATCGTAAAGAGGGCAGTGAATATACATGGGGGACATATAAGGGTTGAAAGCAAACTGGGCGCCGGCACCTCCTTTTTTATAACGCTGCCTGTGCTGAAGTCAGAAAAAAAAGAAGAATTGGCCTCGGCCCATGCGATATCAAAAGAGAATTAATCGAGCCATCCCAACAAGGTCATTATAACTTCATAAGTAACCCCCATGACCTTACAGTCACAACGAAGCATGAAAATGAATAAAAACAAAGTATTGTTCGATCATTTTCATATAAAAGATATTTTGCTTGCAAACAAGCAAAGGAGGTGATAAAGTCGAAGAATGTCAAGATGAAGATCGATGCCTTTTCGTAGAAGCTGTTCCTGCTAAAAATTTGGTCTAAATGCGGAGAAAAAACATAAGAGATCTGAGAAGGAAGAGCAGGAGATGAAGCATATTTTAAAATCAAATGATGTCTTGAAAAACGGATATTCAAACGTATTCCATGTATCTATAACGAGGCATAAATGGCCTGTCTTAGGGATTCTTTTTTTCCTTGTCTTATCGTTTCTCATCATTTCTTCCGGTTATAACCATCTCAATTCCGACGCAGGAATATATGGCAGGAGCGCCAAGATATTTTATGAACAGGGGAGGATAGATACTAGCGGGGCAGCGCCAGCACTGATTGGCCAGTTGTTATTCACCCATCCCTTTTTTCTTTTCACCGGCTTCAATCTCAGGATGATCCATATCGCAGTTTATGTTGCAAACTTTCTCATGCTTTTGGGTATGTATCTTCTTTTAACAGATTCAGGGGTCAATCGATTCATAGCCTTTTGGGGCGCCCTAACCCTGATCATAAGCCCGATCTCTTTCAGGTTTATCGACTGGTACATGACAGAGCCTTTCTTCATGTTTTATCTCATCTTTTCTCTTCTATTTTTTATAAAGGGATTGCGAAAAGGAAAAATTTTATATCTTTATATAGGAAGCCTCTTTTGTGTATTGGGCATATTGACCAGGCAACACGCCCTCTCTGTAGCTGTCGCTTTATTATTTATCTCTATTGTATATTATAAAAAATTAAATAAAAAAATCGTATTTAATTCTATCGCCGCATCAATGATCCCATTAATTTCCATCGGCTTGTTTTATATGTCTATCTATTTTATTAAAAAAGGGCAGCCAGAAGGATCATATTCTTACACATTAGCAAAAAATATACTCGTTTCAATATTTACAAACCCTTTCGATTTTATCTTAAAATTATATTATGGCATCCTGTTTTTTCTTCATTATATCCCCTTATATTTAGCGCCGTTGTTTCTTATATTTTATTTTTTATTAGTTAGTAGCCATAATACAATAAATTATATACTCAATAGATCATACATACTTATATTTTCTATCTTTTTTGTATTGACAGGAACAGCCCTTTTATATTCAAAAAAAAATCAACTAATGCCTTACCTGCCAAGCATATTTTCGATTGGGGCATTAACAGATATATTTGGCATCAACTTAATTGGTAAAAATCAGGCTGCGAAGCTCCTGACTATTTTTACAGGATTGGGGGCGATTATAATACTTACAAACATCATGGATTTCTTCTGTCCCATACCTTTAAGAAATATCCTCTCTGCAAAGAGAAATAAAAAACCGGATAAAAAGCTTGTGTATGAAGAAAAGAAGACAGGATATGAGAAACTGGCCGAAAGAACCGATTTCGCTGAGAAATTTCTGTATCTTTGGGGTATCATATACATAGCGCTGACAATACTCCTTTATTTACTGTATGATAGATACATATATCCTCTTTCAGTTTTGATAATTTATATTGTATTAAAGTATTTCGTTTCTGTAAAAGAATGGAAAAAGATGTTCATAATTACATATCTGGTTTTTTTTGTTATATTTATTCATCCCATAATGAATCGTAATCTTCACATGGAACTGGAGTGGGAAGCGGCTCATTCATTAATCGAAGAAGGGATTTCCCCCTATGCAATACATGGAGGGCTCGGGTTTAACAATTTTTACAGCTTTACTCATATTGATAATTTATACAAGGATGTTGATACTGGAAGGCCGGTCAATTGGCATAATCTCCATCCCCTTGCAATTTTTTTTGTAACCTCACAGTCTGGATTAGAAAAAAGGCAAGATGGAATTGTATTATATAAAAGCCTGTCCCGAAAGAGATTCTTTGGCCTTTTAGAAAAAAAAATCTATATCTATAAAAGACGGGACGGGTATTCAAAGCCTGTTTTCATATAATACTCTTTGATTATGCATACCCTAAAAAAAAAGACCGATATCCTGGTTGCCGGAGCTGGGATCGCAGGTTGCGCAGCAGCCCAGGAACTGCAAGACAAAGAGGCGGATTATCTGCTTGTTGAAAAAAATGCCGAACCCGGAGGTCTTACCCGCTCCATCAGCATAGGTGAAGCACATTTTGACTATACAGGGCATTACCTTCACCTGGCAAAATTCAAAAGCCCTGCCGAGCTTCCTTACGCCAAACAAAACAACCAGGACTGGCGGCTTATTAAACGAAGGTCCTCTGTATACATGGATGGAAAGTTAGTCCCTTCTCCTTTGCAATATAATCTTTATTATGTACCCGGGACCAAACGTGAACGGTGTATTACTGGTTTTCGCAACAGGCCAAAGATCGAAAAGCCCAGTTCCTTCAAGGAATACCTGCTTTCAGGTTTTGGCCATGACATCTGCGAGTGCTTCCTTTTGCCATACAATGAAAAAATAATGGCCTGCTCACTTGATAAACTTTCCATAGATTCTGTCACCCGTTTTTTCCCTGCCCCTGATCCTGAAATGATAGAAAAAGGGTACGCCAGAGAAGGCGCGAATAATGATACAGGATACAACGCCAGCTTCTGGTATCCGGCAAGGCAAGGCATAGGTCTTCTTGCCAGTGGCCTCGCCAGTGGCCTCAATTCGATTCAAACCTGTTGCCCTATAGAAAAGATCGATATCTCATCGAAGAAGGTTTATACCCCCCTGGGAGAGATACTCTATAACCGGATGCTCATATCCCTGCCGCTGAAAAGGTTATGTGAGCTAACCGGCGACCCATATCTTCTTGGCCTGGCATCCGCCTTAAGACACACACGTGTATTTTGCTTGAATTTGCTGGTTAGATGCCCAGCGCCTGAATGTTTGGGGGATTCCCAGTGGATATATATACCTGACAAGGAAATGCCCTTTTATCGTATAGGCATTTATTCACACATATCATCAGAAATGAATCCCAGAGACGTCTCCGCCCTTTACGTTGAGACATCCGTTCCGGATGATCAGCCCTTGCCTGTAATGACCGTGCTTTTGGATGAGATTTTTCTCCATTTGGATCGTTTGGGCTGGGTAAAAAGGGAGGATTGCATTACAATCTCTGCCAATTGGATCGGCTTCGCCTATGTGCTTTTTGACCACCATCGTAATATAAACGTCAACAAGATTATGGATATTCTAAAAAGCCATGATATATACCCGATTGGCCGTTATGGTCTCTGGGATTATATCAGCATGGAAGATACAATAATTTCAGGGATTGAAACGGCAAGGAAGTTTATATGAAAATGATCGAACAATACTTTGATTTTATTCATTTAATGCTTCGTTGTGACTGTAAGGTCATGGGGGTTACTTTAGACCAGACTTTTACAATTTAATGACCTTCACATCTTGCAAACTGCCGTAAACTATAAAACTATATATTCAATGGACTTCCTTTACAGGAAGGATTTCATCCCTAAACACACCGTTCAGACCCTGCCAAGCAAGGCCCTGCAATCATTATATACCTTATAGAATCTTTGATTATGGGCTATGCCCTGGCTCAGGCAATCCTTTAATTGACCAAGATCGTTTCCATTTATTGTCATATTTACGCTCAGAGAGAAGGCAAGCATCTCATCCCCTGTTTCCCAACCATAGCCCAACAATGAGACGAAACATTTTCTCCTTTGCGCTGGCGCCATCTCCCTTATTTCTTTTATTACCTTATCGTCCTCGATAAAGCCCCCAAAACCATCTTCTATTATGATGATATCATACTGGTTAAACTTCATCTTTTCCAATGCATCCACATCTGTCTGTGCATTTGAGACATTAAAATTCAAGGCATCCAGTGCCTGAGCCACAACATCAAACCCGTTTTGATCTTTCAAACAGACAAGGGCTTCTCCCTTGAAGGCAATATCCTGTTTTGCTGACTGCATATCTCTTATCCTCCGTCCCTATCTTACGATTGTCTTCTCGTAATCACGGTCCATTCTAAGGCTTTCTATATCCGTGGTCTTTTCACCTTTTGTGCTTTTTATCCTGTCAAGCCCCCTGCCTACAACATTTTTTCTTGAGGCATAGGCCAATGCGGTCTCTTCGGTAATCACGCCTTTCTCATAAAGCCCCAGTATATGTTTATCAAAGGTCTGCATCCCGAATGCCTCGCCATCCGATATAATATCATAAAATGTCTTTCCCTCTGACTCACCGTTTACTATACATTCCTTGACCCTCAGATTTGAGCCCATAATCTCAAAGGCCGCCACACGCCCTCCGCCGACTTTAGGAAGCAACCTCTGACAGACAATCCAGCGTATTGTTTCGGAAAGTCTGACACGTATCTGTTTCTCCTCCTCCTGCTCAAACATGCCTACAATGCGGTTTATGGTCTGTCCAGAATCGATGGTATGAAGCGTGCTCATAACCAGATGGCCAGTGTCTGCCGCTGAAAGCCCGATCTCCACCGTCTCCCTGTCCCTCATCTCGCCTACAAGTATAACCTTTGGCGCCTGTCTGAGGGCAGCCCTGAGACCGTTTACAAAGGCATCAAAATCGTGTCCCAGCTCCCTTTGATTAAAAGTTGCCTTCTTATGGGAATGGACAAATTCGACAGGATCCTCAAGTGTGATGATATGTATGGAATTGTTTTCATTGATCTGGTCAAGCATAGCAGCCAAAGAGGTTGATTTCCCTGATCCTGTGGCGCCCGTAACCAGGACCAATCCATTCTTCTCTTTTGCTATCTTATAAAATACCCCAGGAAGGTTCATCTCCTCTATTGTAGGAACACTGGTAGCAAGCCTTCTCAATACTATGGAATATGTCCCTCTCTGGGAAAAGATATTTACCCTGAACCTGGCGAGCCCTTTCAAATAATAAGAAAGGTCGCAGGAACCCTCCTTGAGCAGGATTTCCGTGAGCCTCCTGTCTCCGCCAAGTATTGTCAGGGCGATCTGCTCTGTCTGGAATGGGGTCAAGTAATGTATGGGCGGGTTAATGGACACAGGGGTAAGGATACCTGATGTCTCAACCTGAAGCTCTTTTCCGGTTGTTATGTTCAAGTCTGACACATCCTCATGGGATTGAAGCATTACGCTAAGTATATGATCCAATTCTTGTCTTCGCATTCTTTTACCCTTTCATAAAACACAGAATCATATCAAGATATCTGGCGCCCTGTTTAAGAAAGGCACAAATTTCTGCTTGTCTTCACATTTTGAATAAGCCTCTTCAGGGCTGATCATCTTTTTTTGCAGAAGCCTCATAATGGCATCATCAAGAGTCTGCATCCCGTATTGTTTTCCTGTCTGCATAACTGAAGGGATCTGGTATGTCTTGCCTTCCCTGATCAGATTTCCCACCGCATAGGTACAAATCAAAATCTCCAGGGCGGCTACCCTGCCCTTTATGTCGATCCTCTTAAAAAGCGTCTGGGCGATGACTGCCCTCAATGACTCCGAAAGTGTTGTCCTTATCTTTTCCTGCTGATTGGCAGGGAAAACATCGACAACCCTGTCTATAGTCTTTGCCGCACTCTGGGTGTGCAGCGTTCCAAACACAAGATGCCCTGTCGATGCCGCCTCCAATGCAAGGTTGATTGTCTCAAGGTCTCTCATCTCTCCCACCAGTATGATATCCGGATCTTCACGCAACGCCCCCCTTAAAGCGGAGCTGAAAGACCTCGTGTGTATCCCTACCTCCCTGTGATTTACAATGCATCCTGAGCTTTTGTGTACGAATTCTATAGGGTCTTCTATTGTTATTATATGATCGCGGCGGTTTCTATTCGCATGATCGATAATGGCTGCAAGCGTGGTGGATTTTCCGCTTCCGGTAGGCCCAGTGACCAAAATCATCCCCTTGGGGAGCATGGCGAGTTTCTTGATAACCGGAGGCAGCCCAAGCTGTTCAACGCTCAGGATATTTTGAGGGATTTCTCTAAAAACTGCGCCTATCCCATTCTTCTGCATAAAAAAATTGGCCCTGTACCTTGCCATCCCCGGTATCTCGTAGGCAAAATCAATGTCTCCGGTCTCCTCAAATACCTTTACCTTTTCCTCAGGGGCTATTTCATAAAGCATTGCCCTTAGTGCATCGTTATCCATCTCGTCATATCTTACCCTTTCCATATCCCCCCTTATCCTGAGAATAGGCTGAGAACCGGCTATCAGATGTAAATCAGATGCCCCTTGTTCACTCATTAATTTAAAAAATGCATCTATCTTGGCCATCTTCGCCTCCTTAGAAGATTTTAACCGCTCAATATGTTATGGGAAAATAGGCTCTTAAAC